>CAMPHX010000367.1 GCA_946886085.1 uncultured Flavobacteriales bacterium
TATAAACAGAGATGATTTTTCAGTTACTATAAACAACGAAAAAATTAAATTTGATTTTGCTTTTATAGTTATTCATGGTACTCCCGGTGAAGATGGAAAATTACAAGCCTATTTTGATATGATAGGACTGCCATACTCTACTTGTAACCATTTAGCTGCTACTCTTACCTTTAATAAATACGTGTGCAACCAATTTCTTAAAAGCTTAGGGATAACGGTTGCAAATGCAATTTTAGTGAGAAAAAATGAAATAGTTGAATCGGAAAAAATTCTTAAAACAGTTGGCTTACCATGTTTTGTAAAACCTGCTGATGGAGGAAGTAGTTTTGGCGTATCTAAAGTAAAAGCAATTGGCGAATTGTTACCTGCCATTCAAAAAGCGCAAGAACATGGTACAGAAGTATTGGTAGAGACCTTTATGAAAGGCAGAGAGTTTACTAACGGAGTTTATCTTTCTGAAAATGGAATTAAAGTGTTACCCATAACCGAAATAATAACTCAAAATGAATTTTTTGATTTTGAAGCTAAATATTTAGGCGAATCACAAGAAATTACTCCGGCAGCTATAGATGCTGAAATGACAAACAGAATAAAACAGATAACAAATAAGGTATATCAAATTTTAGGATTAAAAGGAATGTGTAGGGTAGATTATATTTTGGTAGGTAAGGAGCCTCATGTAATTGAAGTGAATACTGTTCCCGGTTTATCTGCACAAAGTTTAATTCCGCAAATGGCAGCTTATGAAGGGATTTCTCTAAAAGAATTATTTTCAGAAGTAATAATGGTTGCAACTAAAAAATAATACAAGATGAGAATATATAATGTAACTATAAATATTGAAGATCAAATACACGGAGATTGGTTGCGATGGATGAAGGAAGTTCATATTCCTGATGTGATGGAGACAGGTTGCTTTATCGAGCATAAAATTTGTAAAGTTTTATCTGTGCAACATGATGAACAGGGACATACCTACGCTATTCAATATACTTGCGAAAATGAAACACAATTAAATAAATATCAAGAAGAATTTGCTCCCAAATTACAAAAAGAACACTTGGATAGATATGACGGGAAATTCGTTGCTTTCAGAACGATATTAAAAGTTGTTTAAGCAATTTCACTGCTCCATTCTTACAATAATTCACTAACTTTGCAGAAACAAATTTAAGCTTATGGAAACTACAAAAACATTATCTCCTTTTACGGTTTATGCGGAAATGACTCCGAATCCAAATACCATGAAATTTGTGTCGAATAGATGGCTAATTACCAACGACAAAAGTTACGAGATTTTAGCGAATCAAAGAGTTGGAGGACCATCTCCTTTGGCAGAAAAATTATTTAATTTTCCGTTTATTAACGGTGTATTTATAGCATCCAATTTTGTTACACTTACTAAAAGTGATATCATTGAATGGCAAGATGTGGTAATGGAATTAAGAGATTTTATTACTGAATATCTAAATGCTGAAGATGGCGTTGTTATTCGTGAAGAGTTTTTAAATGCTCCTAAAGAAACTGCGGTTAATGAAACAGCATCAGACAATACAACAACTACTCCTGAAGCTAAAAACTTCACAGATTTTGAGCAAAAAATTGTTGAAATTTTGGATGAATACATTAAGCCTGCAGTTGAAAGCGATGGTGGAGCAATAGAATTAGATTCTTACAAAGATGGCGTGGTAAAAGTGGTTTTAAAAGGTTCTTGCAGTGGCTGTCCATCATCAACTATGACATTAAAGGCAGGAATAGAGCAAATGCTTAAAAATATGTTGCCCGAAGTACAATCGGTAGAAGCTATTAATGGGTAAGATGTTCAGTTGACAGTTTTTCAGAAAACTATTAATCAACTAAACTTATAACCTCTTAACCTCATAAACTAACTTATAGGCTTTTCGTTCTACCTCCATCTACAGGTAAGTTAATTCCATTAATATAAGATGCTGCCGGAGAAGCTAAAAATGCTACTGCATTGGCTACTTCTTCTGGTTGAGCAATTCTTTTCAGAGGAACTTCATTAGCCATTTCTTGAAATAAAACATCGGCAGGTTTTCCTGTTTTTTCTGACTTATTCCCTACAATAGATTCTAATCTTACTGTGTTGGTAGCTCCCGGAAGCACATTGTTTACCGTAATACCAAATTGTCCTAATTCGTTAGCTAAGGTTTTGCTCCAATTGGCAACAGCTCCTCTAATCGTGTTAGAAACTCCCAAACCATTTAACGGTTGTTTTACCGATGTAGAAATGATATTAATAATCCTGCCATATCCTGCTTGCTTCATTTTTTCTTTTACTGCTTGCATTAAAATATGGTTGCAAAGCAAATGATTAGAAAAAGCACTTAAAAAAGCATCCTCATTAGCATCTTCAATAGGGCCACCGGCAGGACCGCCAGTATTGTTTATTAAAATGTTTATGGTTTTATCCGAATGAAGCATATATTGATTTACATTACTTTTTAATGCTGTTGGATTAGAAAAGTCTGCAACAATATAATCATGCTCTTGTTGGTTGTTGGGAAGCTCTTTTAAAACTGTTTTTAGCTTCTCTTCGTTTCTGGCAATTAACGTAACATTTGCCCCTAACAATGCTAATTCTATGGCAATAGCTTTGCCTATTCCTTGCGTACTTCCGCAAACAAATGCGTTTTTATTTTTTAAACTTAAGTCCATAATCAATATTTTGTTTGGTTAAACAAGTGCTTTTTTTAACAATCCAGCCCTTCTTAGGAGTGCATCAT
>CAMPHX010000368.1 GCA_946886085.1 uncultured Flavobacteriales bacterium
CCTATAAGCAGTGTATTTGGTCAAGATAAATATTCATTTTATATGGATTTGAACAAAGTTAGTAACGATTTAATAGAAGTTACTTTAGAAACTCCGGCAATTAAAGAGAGCAAAATAATTTATAACATGCCTAAAATTGTTCCGGGGACATATCAAATTTACGATTTCGGACAATATGTGATGGATTTTCAGGCTTTTGATACAAACGGAAAAAGTCTTTATGTAAATAGGTTGGATGATAACAGATGGGAAATTCATGATGCCGATAAGATGAAAAAAATAGCTTATTGGGTAGAAGATACTTGGGATGCAGATGTAGATGAATTGGTTTTTGAACCTGGAGGAACTAACATTGAAGAAAACGAAAATGTGGTGTTGAATAACCATGGCTTTTTTGGTTATTTCGATAACATGAAAAATTTAACTTATGAGTTAAACATTACCAGACCTACCGATTTTTTTGGTTCTACAGGGTTAATTAATATAACTACTATAGGCAATACAGATAAGTTTACTATTGACAATTATATGGATTTGGTTGATTCGCCAATTATGTATAACCAACCAGATACGGTAACTTTTAAAATTGCAGAAACATCTATTTTAGTTTCTGTTTATTCTAAAAATAAGGTGGCTCCGGCAGAAGTTTTAGCCAAAGATATTAAAGGGATTTTAGAAGCTCAAAAAGAATATTTAGGCGGTAATTTGCCTGTAGATAAATACGCTTTCATCATCTACCTTTATGAAGGAGTTAGTGGCTCTGGAGGAAGTGGGGCCTTGGAGCATTCTTATTCTTCATTTTATTATTTGCCGGAAATGGATCCTGCAAGATTATCAGGGTTTTTGGTAGATGTAGCCGCTCATGAATTTTTTCATATAGTTACTCCTCTAAATATTCACTCAGAAGAAATTGGCAATTTTGATTACATTAATCCTAAAATGTCAAAACATTTATGGTTGTACGAAGGAGTTACAGAATATTTTGCCAATCATGTTCAGGTTTATCAAAACATGATAACTCCCGAAGCTTATTTTGATGTGTTAATGGATAAAATGGCTACGGCAGAAAGCTTTAAAGATGATTTGCCGTTTACAAAAATGAGTCTAGGTGCATTAGATGCGCATCAAGACCAATACATGAATGTGTATAATAAAGGAGCATTAATAGGTTTGTGTTTAGATATTTTAATAAGAGAACAAACCAGTGGGAAAAAAGGCTTGAAGGATTTAATGTTAATGCTTTCGGAGGAATACGGAAAAGAAGTTTCATTTAAAGATGATGAGCTTTTTGATAAAATTGCGCAATTAATTTCTCCTGAATTACGTGCTTTTTTTGCTAATTATGTAGAAGGTTCTAAACCATTGCCTTTCGAAGAAGTGTTGGCTAAAGTAGGTGTTGATTTTAAAACAGATGTTACCATTAAAGAAGTTGGTTTTGGTGGTGCGACTATTGGGTTTAATATGGAAACACAACGACTTTTTGTTATGGATGTTGCAGATTTAAATAAGTTTGGTAAAAAATTAAAGATTAAAATTAATGATGAAATTTTAGCTATTAATGGCAAAGAGCTTACTTTAGATAATTTGGAAGATGTAATTATTAACTACCAAACGAATACTGAAGATGGTGAAAAAGTAGAAATTTTAGTAGAAAGAAAAGTGAAGGATAAAATAATTCCGGTTTTACTAAAAGCTAAAGCAATACAAACCGAAGCAACGCAAGATTATTATATAGCTATTAACCCAAATGCTACCCAACAACAAGTGCAGTTGAGAAAAACTTGGTTAGGACAATAAAAAACGATGAGTAAGCGAAATATTTTAGCTATTTCGCTTACTTTTATTGTCTAAATTAAAATTAAGTTGAGTTATTCCAGAACTAAAATATATTGGCTACTCCAGCTTTTTGGATGGGCCACTTATGTGAGCGTTGTTGGGTATTTCAATTTCCTTTCTAATAATGATTTGTCTGCTTCCTTTTGGTTGAGTTTAGGTTCTATTTTTCTGATTACACTCTTAATATCGCATTTATTTAGGTGTATCATTATTATTAGAAATTTAATGGGTTTGCCGGTAACGCAACTTATTATCCACATTTTTTTCGGGTCTTTACTACAAGCACTTGTTACTTACTTTTTAAAGTTAATTGTCATAGAAAAGCTAATTGAAGGTAGAGCATTTTCTATATCTTTAAATAGTTTATTAACAGGAGTTTTAAGTTGGTTTTTTATTTATTTGTTATGGTCGCTTGTTTATTTTTTATTTCACTATGTAACCAATTATAAAAAGGAAGAAATTAAAAATTTAAAATGGCAGGCAGCTAAAAATGAAATTGAACTGAACAGATTAATTTCTCAGTTAAATCCACATTTTGTTTTTAATTCCATGAATAGCATTAGAGCTTTAATTGATGAAAATCCTCTATTGGCAAAAAAAGCGGTAACAGAACTATCAAATGTACTTAGAAATTCTTTGTTGATGGGAAAAAAGACCTTAGTTCCATTTTCTGAAGAACTTAAAATGGTAGAAGATTATTTGAGTTTAGAAAAAATGCGTTTTGAAGAAAAATTAACTATTAAATTAGCTATAAATGAAAATACTAAAAACTTTTTGGTGCCGCCATTAATGATACAAACCTTAGTTGAGAATGCTATAAAACACGGTACTTCTAAACTTCCAAAAGGTGGGATGGTAGAAATATCAGCTTCAGTAGAAGCTGATAAGCTAAAAGTAATTATTTACAATAG
>CAMPHX010000369.1 GCA_946886085.1 uncultured Flavobacteriales bacterium
ATCTTCTAATGGTAACTTTTCAATATAATCTACATATTGTTTTTTGGTAGTTATTACCCAAACTAACAATCCGATAAAAAAGAGGAAAAAGATAACCAGTGAAATAATTGGAAAGATTTCTATCCCTCCAATTGTTTCCATATTATGTTTTATAAACTTTAGCATAGCTTCATTTTTTTCTGAATTATTTTTCTACGTCTGCTCCTAATCGTTGTAAATAAGCAATAAGAGCAATAATTTCTTTGTTAGCATCAGCTTTTTCAATTCCCTCTGTTTTGAGTTGTTCTGCTATTTCATTGGCTTGTTTTTTTAAGTCATCAATAGCTTGTTGATCATAGCCATCAGCATAAGGAACACCCAGCGTTTGCATTGCTCTAATTTTTGCAGGCGTACTTTCAATGTCTATATCTTTTTCTAACATCCAAGGATAAGAAGGCATAATAGAACCTGGCGACATACTTGTTGGGTCTTCCATGTGGTTATAATGCCAAGAGTGAGATTTTCTTAACTTTTTAGAACCTTCTCTAGCCAAATCTGGTCCTGTTCTTTTTGAACCCCACTGGAACGGATGGTCATAAACAAACTCACCAGATTTTGAGTAATCGCCATATCTTTCCACCTCATGTCTAAATGGTCTAATCATTTGTGAGTGACAATTGTAACAACCTTCTTTAACATAAATATCTCTACCTTGTAATTCAAGAGGTGTATATGGTTTTACTGCCTCAATGGTTGGTACATTAGATTTTACTAAGAAGGTAGGCACCATTTCTACTGCTCCACCAATTAATATTACAACTAATGAAAATATTAATAACTTAACAGGTTTTCTTTCAATAACTCTGTGCCAATGTTCACCTTTATGAGGAGCATAAACAGGTTCTAAAGCAGGAGCTTCAGCAGCTTCATTATTTACAAACTGACCTTGTTTTACTGTTTTAATGATGTTATAAACCATTAATAAGGCTCCAACCAAATATAATGTTCCTCCAATACTTCTTGTCATATACATTGGAACAATTTCAGTAACTGTTTCTAAGAAGTTAGGGTATTTTAAATATCCATCAGTAGTAAATTCTTGCCACATTAAATATTGTGTAAATCCTGCAAAGTATAATGGTACTGCATAAACTAATATCCCTATAGTACCTATCCAAAAGTGAACTCCGGCCAATTTCTCGGAATATAATTTAGTATTAAACATCCTAGGAATTAACCAATACAACATCCCAAAAGTTAAGAAACCATTCCAACCCAACGCTCCAATATGTACGTGTCCAACTGTCCAATCTGTATAATGGCTTATTGCATTTACACTTTTTAATGATAACATTGGTCCTTCAAAAGTTGCCATACCATAAGCAGTAATGGCTACTACAAAGAATTTAAGTACCGCACTATCCCTAACTTTATCCCAAGCACCACGAAGTGTTAATAATCCATTAATCATACCTCCCCAAGATGGAGCAATAAGCATTACTGAGAAAACTACTCCTAACGTTTGAGCCCACTCTGGTAAAGATGTGTAAAGTAAATGGTGAGGTCCAGCCCAAATGTATAAGAAGATTAACGCCCAAAAGTGGATAATAGATAATTTATAAGAATAAACCGGTCTTTGTGCTGCTTTTGGCACAAAATAATACATTAATCCTAAATAAGGTGTTGTTAAAAAGAAAGCAACAGCATTATGTCCGTACCACCATTGTACTAACGCATCTTGAACACCTGCATACCATGAGTAACTTTTCATAAAGCTTACAGGTAATTCAAATGAATTTACCAAGTGCAAAACGGCAACAGTAACAAAAGTGGCTATATAAAACCAAATGGCAACATACAAGTGTCTTTCTCTTCTTTTTAATATGGTTGCAAACATGTTCCAACCAAAAGCTACCCAAATTAAAGTAATGGCTATATCTATTGGCCACTCTAATTCAGCATATTCCTTTCCGGTTGTAAACCCCGCTAATAAGGTTATTGCTGCGGAGACAATAATTAGCTGCCATCCCCAGAAATTGATTAAACTTAACTTATCACTCCACATTCTGGTTTTTAGCAACCTTTGTAAAGAGTAATAAACTCCGGTAAAAATTCCATTCCCCACAAATGCAAAAATTACTGCATTGGTATGCAAAGGTCTGGTTCTACCAAAAGTGGTAAACTCATAATTAAAATTTAATGCCGGAAGGTACATTTGAAGTGCTACAAGCAATCCAACCAACATTCCTACAACTCCCCATAAAATGGTTGCGTATGCAAATAGTTTTACGATCTTGTTGTCATAAAAAAACTTTTCTGTTTGCTGTGTCATAATTTATTAAGTTTATTTTGATTGATGTTTTGTTTCTTTTTTCTCATCATCAAAGAGGATTCTCATTGATGGGGTATAATCATCTTCATATTGCCCATCTTTTACAGACCAGACAAAAGCTACCAGAAAACTGATGGCTACCGCTAAACTTACAATGATTAATATAAATAGTACGCCCATAATTTTTGGTAAAAATAGGATAGCTAAATAGTAAAAAACATGACTTTTGTCAAACTAAAAAATGTTTTTTGCATTTAATTGATAAGTAGTTCTTTAAAAATGAAAGATGTAGAAAATAATTAATCTACTTTCATGAACTTGGCAGAAAGGTTGGTTGCAAGAGTTACAAAAACTACAACAGTAATTGAACTCAAAGGCATTAAAATAGCTGCCAACACAGGGGACATTAAGCCTTGAACAGCAAAACTTAATC
>CAMPHX010000370.1 GCA_946886085.1 uncultured Flavobacteriales bacterium
TTTTAACGCTTAGCTCTCAACTTAATGCACAATGCTGTGGCGATGGAGTTTGTGATCCTGGAGAAAATGCAGCTAATTGCCCTTATGATTGTGGTACTACTTCTTTTAATTGTCCTAATACAATAGGAACATTTTATACTTCTCCAACTTATCCTGTAAATTATAGTACAGCCAATGCCAACGGATGGTGTTATACGGTTACCGGTCCATTTCCTCAAACCGTTTGTTTTCAGTACATAGTACCTCCAGCAGGAGTAGATGCTAGTGTTTCTTTAAGTATAAGTGGTTGCAATACAAGTTCAACTAATCAATCGAATATCGGTGGAGGAGGTTGCAATACAGCTAATAATACAAGTTCAGATATTTCGGGATCAGCAACTTATGATAATAATTGTAACTTTCTTAATAATGGTATAAGAACAGGAGGAGGAAATTGTTATACACCGGGAGATATAATAACGATATGTTATACAGTTACAGGAACATGCGGTTCTGTTCAAATCTGTCCTGTAATTAGTTGTGGGACGGCAACCTGTCCTACAAATTCTACTAATCCTGCTGGATGTCCACCATTTAATTTTTCTGATTCGACTTATATTAATGTTTGTGATAATGGAGTTAATTCAGGAATAGCTGTTGTAACTCCCGATTGTGGTAGCCATTTTTCTTATTTATGGGACGACCCCTTGGCTCAAACAGATTCTATGGCTACTAATTTATCTCCCGGAACTTATAATGTTTTAGTAACCAATACTGCATTAGGTTGCGATACAACTTATACCTTAGTTGTTGATACTGTGTTGCCGAATGTTTTTGATAGTCAGTATGTTGAAATTTGTCAAGGAGACAGCTTGCTTATTGGTGGGAATTACCAAGCCACAGCTGGAAATTACTATGATACATTAACCTCAGTTCATGGGTGTGATAGTATTTTAACCATTACACTAGCATTATTGCCTGTATCAACATTTACAACCAATTTAAGCATTTGTCAAGGAGATAGTGCATTGCTTGGAGGAGTTTATCAAACTACAACAGGTAATTATTATGATACATTAGTATCCACTAATGGTTGTGATAGCATATTGACGACAGTATTAAGTGTAATAAGTCCATCAACATCTACAACTAATTTAAGCATTTGTCAAGGCGATAGTGTATTACTTGCAGGAATTTACCAAAATACGGCAGGGAGTTATAATGATACATTAACAGCAGCTAATGGATGTGATAGTGTATTGATAACTGTTCTTTCAGTATTGCCAATAGCCTCAAGTACAGACACTGTAATTACATGTCAGGGAGATAGCATTTTTGTTGGAGGAACATTTCAAACAACTGCAGGAACTTATTATGATACTTTAGCAACAAGCAATAATTGTGATAGTATTTTAGCAACAACATTAATTTTTAATAGCTATTTCTATGATAGCTTATCAGTAGATTTATGTCAAGGAGATAGTGTTTATGCAGGAGGAAGTTACCAAACAATAGCTGGGGTTTTTATTGATACAAATAGCACATCAAACGGATGCGACAGTATAATACAAACTACGGTAACAGTTATTTCTCAGCCTACAGCAGATTTTGAAGTAGTTGGTATGAATTTAAGTTGTGAAGGGACTCAAGTACAATTAATAAATAACTCTGCAAATGCGAACAGTTATTTCTGGAATTTTGGTGATGGAATGACTTCATCAGAAGAACATCCTACACATGTGTTTACAGCTTCGGGAAATTATAATGTAGTACTAACAGTTGATAGTAGTATTTGTAGTGATAGGCATGCTTATAATTTAGTAATTGCAGAACTTCAGTTAATAATTCCTAATGTAATAACACCTAATAATGATGGACATAACGATTATTTTACTTTACCTGTTGATGCAGATTTAGAAGTATGTACAAGTTATAAGATATTTAATCGTTGGGGACAATTACTTTACGAAAGTAAAACTACAGAAATGTGGGATACTAGAACAACATCTGGAGAGTTAGTACCAAAAGGAACGTATTTCTATATAGTGGAGGTAGGGAAAACCATTTATAAAGGAACATTTACAATACTTTAAATCTCCTTTATCCCTTTTAAATAGCTGATGCTATTTGGTCCTTGGTTGAACAGTAAATCTAAAATACTGAGGTTGGACATAAATGGATGTCTGTCGCTAAATACCTGAATGTAAGGTTTTAATTCTAAATTTGTAGGTATTTTATTAGAAGACATTATTCCTCTATAGTCGGTAGAATTTTCGGGAGTTTTTTCAAAAATTGTGGTAAACTCTATGTTTACAGGTATATTAATGAGTTTAATAATTAACTTGTTAACAGCAGTATTGAGTTCATGTAAGTATTCATATTTTTTTTCTAAAAAGAAAGGAGCAAAATGGTCTTCATAAAATTCAAAATATGGAGAACTTCTGTAAGCAGCCTCTAAAGAACGCCAATGCATCATTTGCCAATTTTCTACATATGCAATTTTGGTTGCTTGATAGGTCTTTCTTTTTTTAACACTTTTAATGGGTATAGATAAATTTTGGATACCATTTGGACTTAAAATTTGGCAACGATTACGGTAAGTTTGTTTTATGAAATGTTCATGCATTTCAAGATAACAAGTAGGATGTTGCAACAAATAGTAATAATAGCTAATTGGTGCAAAATAACAAATAGGAAAATATCCGTTAGAAGTCATGAATGTAATCGTTTTTTATTGATGGTAAAATTATGATTTTTAAT
>CAMPHX010000371.1 GCA_946886085.1 uncultured Flavobacteriales bacterium
GCTAAAAGATTTTATAAAATTTAATAACTATTTAAATATCCAGTCGAGAAGTTTATTATCGGCTATAAGGTTTAAATAAACGAATTATGCAAAAACTAAAAATAGGCGTTTTAAGCTGTGCCAACATAGCAAAAAGAAATGTTATTCCCGCAATTTTATCTATTCCTGATTTTGAATTGGTAGCTGTTGCCAGTAGAACATCAGAAAAAGCTCAAGAATTCGCCAATTTATTTGACTGTGAGGCTATAGAAGGATATCAAAAACTTATTGATAGAGAAGATATTGATGCTATTTACATGCCTTTGCCGACAGGTTTACATGAAGAATGGGTGTTAAAAGCATTAGAGACAGGTAAACACATTTTAATAGAAAAATCGTTGGCAATGAACTATTCTTCTGCTGAAAAAATGGTGCAAAAAGCAAAAGAAAAAGGCTTGGTGATTATGGAAAATTTCATGTTTCTTTATCATACCCAACACCAAATTGTAAAACAACTTATTGCAGAAAATAAAATAGGAAAGATACGATGTTTTAGAAGTTCATTTGGATTTCCACCTTTGTCGCCTGATAACTTTAGATACAATAAAAAATTAGGAGGCGGAGCATTATTAGATGCTGCTGCCTATACTGTTAGAGCCAGCCAATTGTTCTTAGGTAACGATTTAGAGGTTAAAGCTGCTTCTCTTAACTATAACGAAAATGATGTTGATATTTTTGGTGGAGCCTTTCTGAAAAACAAAAATGGATTATTTAGTGAAGTAGCTTTCGGGTTTGATAATTTCTATCAATGTAATTATGAAATCTGGGGAAGTAAGGGAAAAATTACTGCACACAGAGCATTTACTCCGGCACCGGACTTTAACCCACTTATTACCCTTGAACAACAAGGTGAAAAATTTGATATTGAAGTTCCTGCCGAAAACCATTTTATAAATATCTTACATGAGTTTGTAAAAAATGTTAAAGAGCAAAATTATAAATCAAAATATGATGAGGTATTAAATCAAGCTAAATTACTTCAAGAAATAAGAGATAAAGCAAACTAAGTATATGAATAAACAAAGAGACTTTGATAATTTTGATGAATTTGCGGAGGATTATAGAGAAACACACAATAAAGCTATTGCTTTAAGTGGAGCCAATAGTGATTTCTTTAGTGAATATAAAATTCTAGAATTACTAAATTTTGAAGATGGTTCAAAACCATTAAAAATTCTTGATTTTGGCTGTGGTGATGGTAATAGTTCTGTGTATCTACGAAAATATTTTCCTAATGCAATTATTGTTGGTATTGATGTTTCTGAAGAAAGTATTAAACAAGCTGAAAAAAAAGAATTACCAAACACTACCTTTTCTGCATTTAACGGAGAAAAAATTCCGTTTAACAATGATGAGTTTGATTTAGTATTTACATCTATGGTTTTTCATCACATTGAACACCATTTGCATGCAGGTATTTTATTGGAAATTAAACGCATTTTAAAACAAGGTGGAAGGTTCTATAATTTTGAGCATAACCCTAACAATCCGCTTACAAGAAAAGTAGTAAATGAATGTGAGTTCGATAAAGATGCAGTTTTATTAAAACCGGGTTATCATAAAAAACTTATCATAAATAGTGGACTATCTTTAAAAGGAATAAAATATACCATTTTTTTTCCACGACATAAATTATTTAAGGTTTTTCATTTTACAGAAAATTTACTATCTTGGTTGCCAATTGGAGCTCAATATTTTATAAGAGCAGAAAAAGTATAGTCATTTTAAAATGAAACACAAATATTAAAAAAATCACAAAAGCCATTTGAACTCAACAATAGAAATATCCATAGTTAGTCCTGTTTATAAGGCAGAAAATATAATAGACAAACTGGTTGAACGAATTATTGAATCTGTTTCTAAACTTACTGACAGTTTTGAAATTATTTTAGTAGAAGACAACGGTCCCGATAATTCTTGGAAGAAAATTAAAGAAAACTGTGCTAAATATCCTTTTGTAAAAGGAATTAAATTGAGTAAAAATTGTGGACAGCAACATGCTTTGCAAGCTGGTTTAGATGCAAGTAAAGGTAAATATGTTATTACCATGGATTGCGATTTACAAGACCAACCCGAAGAAATTTATAAATTACTCAACAAAGCAAAAGAAGGCTACGAAATTGTTTCTGCCAGCCGAGAAAACAGAAAAGATGATTTTGTAAAAAAAATAGCTTCTAAATGGTTTTATGCAATATTGAGTTATCTAACAGAAACCAGTCAGGATAATACCGTTGCTAATTTTGTTTGCTATAACAGAAAAGCTGTTGAAGCCATGAAATCAATTGGTGATAGCAACCGATACTACCCTATGTTGCAGCAATTAATTGGGTTTAACTACGTAAAAGTACCTATTCAACATGCTGAGCGAGAAGACGGGAAATCTTCTTACTCTATGAGAAAAAGATTAAAACTTGCCATTAATACTATTCTTACTTTTTCAGACAAACCACTTCGACTTACTGTTAAAATGGGCGTTTTACTATCTTTTTTATCTGTTTTAGCTGCTTTAACCTTAGTAATTATGTATTTATTAGGAGATTATAGAACAGAAGGTTGGGCAAGTTTAGCTTTATTGTTGAGTTTTTTCTCTGGAGCTATTATTTCTGTGTTAGGAATGGTCGGTTTGTATGTAGGTAAAATTTTTGAAAGTGTTAAAAACAGACCCACTTATATCATAAATGAAGTCATT
>CAMPHX010000372.1 GCA_946886085.1 uncultured Flavobacteriales bacterium
ACTATGGATACTTTACCCATTTGTTCATATCTTTTTCCATTGGTATCTTTATATTCTAAACGCCAACTATAAACACCATTTTCTACTAATTTGTCTTTGTATGTTCCATTCCATCCATCAAAAGGTACGTTAGATTGGAATATTACTTCTCCCCATCTATTAAATATTTTAAATGAATATCCTTCTATATTAACACCAAAACCTTGTGGTCCAAACTGTTCATTTAAGTTATCTCCATCCGGAGTAAATGCATTAGGCACAAAAATCCCTGTTTCTCCATGAATTTTTACCATTTGAAAAGTTGAATCTATGCAACCATTTTCATTTTCAACAAGTAAAGTAACCATGTAGGATGCAGTGTCATTTCCTGGAAAAGTAAAGTTTGGGTGTTGTTGACTACTTCCTCCTAAATTATCAAAGTTCCATAACCATGAAGAAATGTTAAATTGTGACAAATCTGTAAAGTAGACTGTTGGGTTAAATATGGTTACATTTTGAGGAGTATAAGAAAATTTAGCTTGAGGGTTTTCATAAACCATTATGTAATTAATTTCAGTTCTGGCTCCTGAACATCCGTTATTGTCTGTTACATATAAAGTGATGGTATAAATACCTGGGTTTACATAAACATGGGAAACCGTATCATCATATGAAGTGTTCCCATCTCCTAAATCCCAATAAAATGAGGTAATTAAATTGGTGTCAGTTGTATTATAAAGATTAACATTTAAAGGAGCACACCCGTTTTGGGTGTCTGCATTAAATGTTGCTACATTTACCGGACCTGGTTCTGTAATAGTAATAGTTGTATCTTCAGAACAACCATTATTATCGGTAACAGTTACCGTTACATTTCCAGCATATAAATTATTGGCTGTTGGTGAATTTCCAATACCTGATACTGACCAACTGTAGTTATAAGTTCCACTTCCTCCTTGAGGAGCCACTGTTATTTGTCCATCATTACCTCCATTACAAGTAACACTTGTTACCACATTTGGGATGGTGATAGCTGTTGGAGAGTTTATTACAAAAGGAGTCGAGTATGGACAAGAACCATCAGAAACATAGGCAGTATAATTACCTGGACATAAGTTATTAAATGTGTTACTTGGGGTCCAATTTACTCCATCAATACTATACTGAATAGTATTTGAGGCATTAATGATAATGCTTCCATCACATATGTTGTAGCAACTTGCGTCAGTAGTGTTTATACTATCTATAACTGCAGCACAACAAGATGCAGTAGTAACATCAATGGTAGCTATGCCGGGAGGACAGCCACTACCGTCATCTACTTGTACTGTAAAAGTTACCGTTCCTAAACCGGAAGGTGTATAGACAGGATTAGGATCTGCTGGGTTTGATAGTCCTGTTGTAGGAGACCAAGAATATGTGTAAGGCCCTCCATTTCCTGCTGCGCCTGTAGGGGTTCCTCCTAGTGTAAAAGATGTACCCATACAAATTGTTGTATCAATACCTGCATCTGCAAATGGTGGAGTATTAGGGTAAACAGTAATAGGGATTACAGTATAACCTTGGGTACTACATGTATTAATACTAGTATCAGAAATTATCATTTCCAGTGTATAAGTTGTTGGTTGAGATGGCCATGCTGTTGGATAGGCACAAGTATCACAACTAAAATTTGTCCCTACAATTATAGGGTCACCTGCAATAGATTGCCATAAAAATGTTGTGTCAGACAGACACCCAATAGGAGCACATCCACCAGAACCTGATGTGTACGTCCACCCTAATTGTGTAGAGCCGCAAAAATTAACAGGATTAGCAGTTAACGTTAGGGTTCCCGGTGTTCCTGTACTCATATCACAAGCCAAAGCAGGAAGTAAATCCGCTATTATATCAATAACAGCATTATTATTAGGAGTTCCTAAAATTCCTACAGAACCACAAGTTCCGCTTGATGGAAAGATGTTAAAATCACCATTTACAATTAAGGCACCTTGACCGGAAATCATATCACCTGAACAAAATTTTACTCCAATCACATCTCCAGCACCAATAGCTCCACCACAGGTATTGTTTGCTTCATATAAGATGTTTGGAGCAGTTGCTCCTTGAAATGGACGTACAGCTGCACCGTAACTAATAGTTGGGTTACATAATAAATTAGAATAAGAATTATATTGAAAGTTACCTGACTTTGTTGTTGTATGACTAATTGATCCACCAGCAATTACCGTTGCATCAATTAATTGATCCGCAAAAGCAGCAGGGTTTGTACAGCACGAAACTTCTGATTGAATGTAAACAGCTCCACCAGCATTCATGTAATTAATAATTGGGTTTAATGTTGTTGTATTTGGAGCTCCCATATTACCAAAAATCCAAACTTGGTCATAAGTAACAGGGTTTATAGTAGCAGGTATAGCATTTATCCTTAACACACTTGTTTGAGTTGCTAATAATCTATTATAGATGTTACTCGCATTGTTGCTTTGGTCGCTAGAAAAATTATTGTTATAATCAATAACTAACACATTACTTTGAGCAAAACTTATTGTTGTAAGTATGATTAAACTAATAAGGGTTAAAAAAATTGATTTTTTCATCTGTTTAAATTGAATAATATATGTCAAAAGACGGGATTGTATGGTTATAGTTGCCTGATAGACAATAATTATCTAATAAACGATAGTTACCTTACCAATATTTTGATATTTTTTACCATTAGTATTTTTGTAGTTAAGTTT
>CAMPHX010000373.1 GCA_946886085.1 uncultured Flavobacteriales bacterium
ATTCAAAAGAATTAAAATAGTGATAATTTAAAAACATATACACATGAAAGCAATAATTACATTTTTAGCTGCCATTTTGATTGCCATTAATGGTTTTGGTCAGGTAGAATTTAAAGGTTACATAGTAAACGAAAAAGGTAAAAAATTAAATAATGTGGAAATTAAGTTGTTCGAAGAGAATTCCTTAATCTATTCGGATTTTATTACTAATAAATTTGCTTTTAACTTGTGGATAAATAGGTATTATACAATAGAACTATCTAAAGAAGGCTATTTTACTAAGAGGATAGTCTTTTCTACCTTAGCAAGTGTTTATTATGCTGATCCGTTTGAATGCGACATTGAGTTAATTAAAAAATCAGATGATATAGACGATTCAGATTTCGATTTTCCTGTTGCAATAGTTGAGTATAAGCAGCACCAAGGAGAGTTTCATTACAACATTATCAAAAATAATGGAATAGAAAAAGAAGGGCAATTAATTACGCAGGAAGAAGAATAATTAACTTCTTAACTCCTTGGGAATTATACAAACCGGAATAGGATTCATTTTGTGCTGATTAACTGCATTTAGTTTTTTGTAGATAGTCAGTACTTCTCTTTGTCTATTAGTTAGATTAGTTTCTGCTGAATTAGTATTCACAAAATCCATCGCCCATTCTAATTCCGGGTAAGTGGCTCCTATTTGTTCTTCATCGGTTCTTTCATCTCCCCAAAGTCCATCAGTTGGTGGAGCAACCATAATATCATTATTTACACCTAAAAATTCTCCCAACGCATACACTTCGGTTTTGGTTAAATCCGCAATAGGACTAATATCTACGCCACCATCACCATATTTAGTATAAAAACCAACACCAAAATCTTCAATTTTATTGCCGGTACCCACTACTAAAAAACCATTTTTTTGAGCATGGTAATAAAGTGCTGTCATTCGCATTCTAGCTCTTAGGTTAACTAAAGCCAATGCTTCCGATTCATTGTTTTTATTAGTAGAAAGGGCTTTTAAAAAACTATCGAAAATAGGAGTGAGATCAGTTTGTAAGTTAGTTACATTATTAAACTTCGACTTTAATTGTTCAATATGTTTATGTCCTCTATTTACTTGTTTTACATGTTGATAAATAGGCATTTCTAAGCATAAAACTGGCAGTTTGGTAAGGGCTGCTAAACTAGAAGTTACAGCAGAATCTATTCCTCCTGAAATACCAACAACAAAACCTTTAGCATGTGCTTTTTCTGCATATTGTTTCAACCAATTAACAATATGCGTAACGGTTTTTTCAGAATTAATCATGCTCAGGTGTTAAAAATAGATGCCTAAATCTAAAGAAAAGTAATTAAGATTAGCGTTGGCTGATTTGTTTTTGTAGTTTGGAGTTCCATCTGTGTTATAAATAGGAGCTCCATTTCCATCTAGATTAACAAGTTTATTATCTAATGTATTTATAAAACCATTATTGAAAGTGATACCAAACATTACGGCAGTATTCCCGGAAATGCTGTATTCTGCACCAATGCCAATTACTAACCAAGCATTAAAAAATTTAATATCGTTTTTAATATCTACATCACTTTTAGAAATTCCACCGCTTACATTTTTGTAGTCAAAATCACCGTTGGAACTATAATTAAATCCTGTCTTTACACCAAAGTTTCCATAATAAGTCATGTAACCGATTTCGTTGGTTCTTAATTTTAATGTAAGTGGAATTTCAATGTACTTTAGGTTGTAAGATTGGTCAATTTGTGTAAATGAATAAACATTATTATCGGCATCATGAAAATGATCAAAATAGCTAAGGTTTCCTCCTAACTTATTAAGGGTTAGTCCTGTTGAAAATAAATAGTTTTTAGCTAAGAAAAATTCAGCAGATAATCCGTAAGAAAAACCTAAGGAAGAACCATTTTTTTCATAACCATCAGAAGAAGGGTTTAACCAAGCAATATTAGGAGAGAAATGTAACCCAAATCTAAACTTTCTAAGTTCATCTTCTTGTGCAGAAAGGTTGGAAATAATTCCCAGAAATAGTATTAAAGTAAGTAACTTTGCTTTTTTCATTTTCTTTAGCTTAAAAGTTAATATTAAATTACAAATTTATACAAATATTATAAGATTAATCCAGCATGTATCAAATAATAAAAAATAGGAATCTTTTTGGCAGTTATTTTGTTGTCATTTTATTTGTATTCAGCTTGTTTTCATGCTCAGATAATCCTTTAGATATTGATGTTTCACATGTTGAGTTGGAGTTAGAAGTAAAAGCTTTTGAAAAAGAGTTGTTTCAAAAAGAAGAAAAACTTACCAATGATGAAATTGATGCGATAGCTCAAAACTATCAACCTTTTTTTGATGATTTTACTAATCAAATTATTAATATTGGAGACGCCAGAAGAGGAGATTTTAATTTTCAGTTAAATGCTTTTAGAACCGATCCCGGAATTAGAGATGTTTATGCTGATGTTCAAAAACAATTTCCCGACTTTTCCCCCTACCAAAAAGAGCTAACAGACGCTTTTAAGCATTATAAATACTACTTTCCTAATGAAAAAGTGCCCACCATAATTACCTATGTTTCAGGATTTAATTATGCCATTGTCACAGGAAAAGATTATTTAGGAATTGGCTTGGATATGTTTTTAGGAACAGATTATAAAGCTTATGCTCAGTTAGGGTTACCACAATATAAAAGCATGTTCAGGTCTCTAGA
>CAMPHX010000374.1 GCA_946886085.1 uncultured Flavobacteriales bacterium
TTATTCAGGTCCTCGTTAAAATCTTTAAGTATTGGAAGTTCTCTTTTAAAGAATTGGCAGCGGTCATATTTTACATCATGGATAAAATCAGCAGCTAACGCCCAATTATCTTTCATATTTTTAAAAGTAATTTTACCTGAAGCTTTATTATCTTCCAGAAGGTCAACTTTAAAATTAAAAGGATGTCCTTCAACGGTGGTGTCTTTATTTTTTTCATTAAAAAGCATGGTAAAATCTTTAAGTTCAGAGATATTTTTTATTCCCTCTTCTTTACTTTTATTAGAAAAAACAAATTCTACAATACCGGTATTTTCTTCTCTTTTACAATCAATATGAGCAAATGCGAAATTTGGATTTTCAGAAACAAAATCTTTTTGTTCAGCAAGTAAATGATTAACCTGAATTTTACCCATAAGTTTAGCACGGAAAAATTCCCCTCCTAAATCATTATCTGAACCAATTATAAATTCTTTTGGAGAAAGATTTTGAATGTTTTTTTCAATCAGATCTATTTGTCCTTCACTTAAAGAACCCGCAGTTGAAAGATAACGAATCGAACTCCCGGAAAGATTTTTTTCATTCATTTGATAATGACTAAGAGCATCATCAAAACTTTCAGTTATAAATAACTTGTCAATAGATTTTGTAGAGTGCATAGAACAAACAAGAGCAGTTCCCCTTTCGCCAATACAACCTGAAAATGACTTATCCCCTACTCTATTCTTAATATTAATAGCACCTATACCTTCTTCATTAATCATTAGGTATGCTGTATTAGTATAAGTTTTTTCGCCTTCTTGGTTTTCTTTATCAATATAATCTTTGTTTTTAATCACTTTTGAAAACATTGGATTATCAATAGTACTATCAGTAATACCCCTATTATGTAGGTAGGTTCTATCATTATACGGTTTACATTCTTTTACCTCAAGTAAAAATTTATCAATACTTCTATTAACTGAAGAAACTTGAAAAGCACTTTTCATTGGAGGAACATATTTATCTCCTGAAATGTGTCTATCTAAATAACCTCTTACCATACCAAGGTTATAAGGTTTTCCCTCTTTGGTAAAATGTCTATCCTGAACAAAATCTAAAATAGTTTTACCTTTAATATTATCATCATAAGGCGACCAGTAAGTAAAATGACCTTTATTATTTTTTTGGATAACAAACAATTCTACTACATTACCTTTTTCATCGACACGTTCTAAACGTGGGTGATTATTAGTTGAACGCTTAGCTATACGAAAACCATATTGCGGTTGAAGCATAAATTCAGCTAAATTTATATCAAACTTATAATCATCTAAAGTTCTTTTTTTATTCATGGGATTGGGAGTTTAATTAAAGGAAAATTACATGGAAATGTCATTATCATTTTTATTAGTAGCTGATTTATTTAAATCATTATTAACTTCTAAATCCTCTAGAACATCTTTATTAAAATCGAGGTTATCAGGAGTATCTCTTCTGATAAAAGGATGTTGGTCGAATTTTACCTCATTACAAACATCACAACAAACCCCCCAATGAGCTTTAGTATCTTTAAATTTAACATTAAAAATAACATCATTACGAACATCACTAATATTAATTTCAACATCAAATGGTTTGCCTTCCTGTAAGATGTTTTTAAAACGCTCATTGTTTTTATCCAAACATTGATAAACCTTGTCGTAACTCTCTTTAAAATTAGGGTGGTCTTTAGGTAAGGTAAATTTTAAATAGCCACTATCTCCATTTTGGGAAGTTTCAATAGCACCACGATACTTATTGCTTTGCAATTTCATTTCGTCCGGCATTTGAACGTTATTTACAATAATGGAATGATAATATTCCCCTTTTTTATCATTAGGCATGGCAACTGCCAAAGTTCCGGGTTTAAGTGTATCAATATTTTTTTGAATAAGTCTAGTTTGTTCAAGTGATGGTTGTCCGCAAGTACATAGGTACCGAATATTTTCAGAATGAGAACCGTTATAATTTAATTGGTAATGGCTCATTGCATCCTCCACGCTTTCACAAATTATTAAGGTATTTATTGGAGGATAAGAATCTGTAAGTTTAGTACAAACAAGGGCATTTTCAGGAGAACCAATATTTTTTTCTCCTTCAGGTGGAATTTTTACATTAAAAGCAACAAGCCCATCATCACCAACCATTGAGTAAGCAAGTAAAGGTTTGTTTTCTTCCTTAGGAGGTTCATTAATATTATGAATTAAGTCTTTAAATTTTGGGTGGTCTATGATTTCATCTTTTAATCCCTTATCATAAAGGTAGCTTCTATCCTCTAATTTAGAAATGCCTTTAATATTAAAAGCCTCTTTAAAATCAGTTTGACTTGAAATTTCAACAGGACAGTTTGGCTCAGTCAAACAATGTTGGGTATCAACATATTTTTGCAGTTCTGTTTCAATATCCTTTAAAGAAAGCTCGTTACCATGTTTGGCAGAATGTTCTTTTTTATAAAAATCAACAATAGTCTGGCTTTTTAAATCCTTTCCATTTGTGGACCAATAGTGAAATTCTTTTTCCTTATTACGTTTAACAACGTAACTTTCTTTTCCTTTTTCATTATCTCTTTCGAGAACAGGAACTGTTTCAGTACTTACCTTGCTCTTTTTAAATCCATATTTCGGTTGAAGCATGAATTTAACCAGGTCAATGTTTTTTTTGTAAATGTTTAGCATAATATTTAAG
>CAMPHX010000375.1 GCA_946886085.1 uncultured Flavobacteriales bacterium
TAATTTTTATTGTTTTAATCATGTACTCATGAACTCATTTCGCTCGTTTGTTTTTTTATTTATCATATGGAATAGCCTTATCTTCATAGGTGTTTGTTTGCAACAAACAAGTTACTAGTGGCTATTTCATAATATAACGTTTAAATTAATGAGTTAAAGGTACTAAAATAGTTTGATAATCAGAAATTTATTACAAACTTAGCGTTTTTTGTTGTTGGGATACATCCCATTTAAAATGTTATTTCCCAACTTACAAGATTTAGCTTCGCTGAATTTACGTTTCTCTGGCTTCATTTTACTAAGCCTTGTTTTTTAGCTTGTAAAATTTCGATTGATATGGAGATAACCTATCTCCCTACAATTTATTCAACTCTAATTGAACAAAATCAACTAGTTCTTTAATGTATTCCTGAGAGAAATCAAAAGCAATTCCTGCGGTAGCATATATTTCCGAAATAGGTTTAGTATAACCTAATTTTAGGGCTTCTATATATTGATTCAAGGCTTTTTCTGGGTGTTGTTTGTAGTTTCTCCAGACAGCAATTGCTCCTAATTGAGCCATGCCGTATTCAATGTAATAAAAAGGTACTTCAAACAGATGCAGTTGTTTTTGCCAATAGTAACTTCTTTCTTCTTCGCAATCCGACCAATCAACTATATCGCTACTAAAATTATCCATTAAAATATTCCATAGTTGCTCTCTTTCTTTGTGAGAATGATCTGGTCTTTCGTAAACCAAATGCTGAAATTTATCTATGGTAGCTACCCAAGGTAAGGTATTTAAAACCCCTTGAAGTTGTTCTTTTTTTGCCCGTTTTAATTTTGCTTCATTGTCGTAAAAAACATCCCAATAATCCATAGAAATAAGCTCCATGCTCATAGAAGCCAGCTCTGCTACTTCCGATGGGAATTCTTTAAAAGCAGTAAGCGACAAATCATTGGTTAAGAAAGAATGTACAGCATGTCCGCCTTCATGAATCATTGTTACCACATCTCTTTGAGAACCAACAGAATTCATAAAAATAAAAGGCACACCCGTTTCGTAAAGCGGATAATTAAATCCTCCGGGAGCTTTACCCACTTTAGAACTTAAGTCAAGGTGCTTAATTTCTTTCATAGTTTTCATGCACTCACCAAAATAAGGATGTATTTTATTGAAACAAGCAATGGTTTTATCAATTAGTTCTTCTTCTGAAGTAACTGGTTTTAATGGTTGTTCTCCGTTAGGATCAACCATTTTATCCCACGGTTTTAGGGTTTCAACACCTAATAAGCTTTTTCGTTCACTATCAAATTCATTAATAACAGGAACTACTTCTTTGGCAATAGATTCGTGAAATTCAAAACAATCTTTTGGTGTGTAATCAAATCTGCCTAGCTCAGCAAAAATATAATCTCTGTAGTTATCAAAACCTGCATTCTGAGCTATTTTGTGACGAAGAGCTACCATTTCGCTAAACAAATCGTTTAGTTTGTCTTTATCGCTAATTTTTCGTTTAGAAATAGTTAAATAGACCTCCTCACGTAACCCCCTGTCATTTTCTTTCAAAAAGTTACTGGCTTGCTGTAACGTAAGTGATTTATTGTTGAAATTGATGGTCATACTGCCAACAATAGCTCCATATTTTTGGGAGTTTTCTACTAGTTTGGTCTGAATAGGAACATTTTCTTCACGAAAAATTTCCATTTCTTTTTTGATGGCTCTCAGGTATATTTTATAGGTATTTTCATCTAACTGAGAAAGTAGAGGAGAGGCTACAAATTTTTTATTCAGCTCGTTGTTTATGGGAGCAATTTTAGGTTCAATTTCATTAATAAAATAATGAAAATCTTTACTAAGCTCTTCATTAGTGGTGTCAATATTCATTTTAATATATTTCCAACCAACGTTTTCACTAACAAAAGCATCTAATTCACTTCTATCGTTAAGCCAGCTTTCGAGTTCTACTAAGGTAGTAATGTCTCTATTTTTTAAATCTTCGTAAAAAGGAGCAACTGATTCCCAATTGCTTAATGTAAAAGAGGTAGGAATAAAACTTCTATTGTTGTTGGCTTGTTGATGAGCGTCCATAGTGGTATTAGAATGATTAAAAGAAAAATCCTATCGACAAAGCAATAGGATTTTTTATTATGCAATTAAATTATTGGCATTATCCTTTTTTAGAAGGAGTAGCCGTTTTTGTTGTAGCCTTAGCTTTAGAAGTTTTAGGCGTAGTTGTTTTTTTTGCAGTTACTTTTTTAGTGGGAGTAGCTTTTTTCGGTGCTTTAGCATCTTTTTTATCTGCAGCAGCTTTTTTAGTTGTTTTCTCTTCTTTTTCTTCCTCTTTTAATAAATCGGCTTTAATAAGAATGTTGAACCACTGAAAAAGTTTTTTTAAATCTGAGTTATAAACTCTTTCTTCATCAAAATCAACTACTTCTTTTAAAAAAGATTGAAGTTCTTCCGGCTTAGCTTTATGGTCTATAGCTGCTTTTCCAGCTGTTTTTTTATACAATTTTTGATATACTTCAACTAGAGGCATATCGTCTGTTTTAGTATAAATGCTAATGTCTTCTATGGCACTAACTTTTTCGGAAGCATAAACAGGAAAACGTTTACCGTCTTCTATAGATTCTGCAATTAATCCGTTTTTTGTTTGTGAAACAATTTTGTGTAAACCGGGTTTTCCCGTAATTGAAATGATTGATGTAATGTTCAT
>CAMPHX010000376.1 GCA_946886085.1 uncultured Flavobacteriales bacterium
TTATACATCTCATCGATACACATGTTCTCATATACTCGTTTTATTTTTTCATCGGATTCTTCATCAAAGTAAATTCGATATTTATTTGTTAGAGTGGTTGGATAATAATTGAAATAAATTCTCTCTTCTTTAGCTTGATAGGGATGAAAATGTTGTTCTAAATTGAATTCAATATTTTTTTTTACGCGGCTATTACAAACTTCACAACTTGGAATGAGATTATAGAATGAGATTTGTAACAATGGATATTTGGATTTTGGAAACCAATGATCTAGTTGGGGATTCATTAATCTCCCACCGCCCTCCTTATAATGAGTGATAGTATAATTTCGATTACAATAAATACAGCTTCTAACTTGTAAATTTGTAGTTAGCGTGTAGGAATTGTAATGGTTATCTTCAGAAAGTAGTTTATACCTGAAAATAGTCTCTAATTCCTCAATGAATTTAGCGATTGTTGTCTTACAGTTTTTTCTTTGTGTTTCGGAAAGAGATATGTACGTTTCAAATTGATTGATACCTAAATTTCTATTTATAAGTCCTCGTAATATATTATTCAACTCAACTAGTATATCGGGAGTACCTATGATAATGTCTTTTAGATTATTATCTTCTTTTAGGAAATTGTAAAAGAATTGAAAGTTGCTTAGTTTACTGATTTTTCGTCGAATGTGAGGTTCAAAGTAATTCAAATGAGCTTCTTTTGCTCCTTCTAAATCAATATCCAAATAGTTAATATTAAACATTTTTCAGTTCTTTAGATGATTTAACAATAGCAAACATTTCCAAAATTTTGTTTTTCAACAGAGGTTCATTGATTAATTGGATAATCTCATTGCAACGGTCAAAATCATATTCCAAAGCCCCTAATTTTTCAAGATATTCATTTTCTTTTTCAAGAGACATCTTTTTTAATTCCTGAAACTCTAACAAATGAGAACCATTAAATTCATTACTTAATCTTTTTTGATTAATGTGATAAGTTAAAAATCGGATAACCTCATTGATTTTTTCTTGGGCGAATTTTCCCATAAATCCATCTTCCAAAAAGAAGTTGTCATGTAGTAAATCATGAAGATTGGCGGCAAAAGTTCCTTTATTTAGACGATTTATAGACTGCCCGCTCCTAAGGTGTAATACATTCTTTTCATGGATGTCTGAAAGAATAAAGGGAGAATGAGTAGCAAAAAGAATATTCAAACCGCTTATTTTTTCGAGTCTTAGGGATTTAATCATTTTCAATAAATCATGGATAAATGAACGTTGCATATCTGGATGAAAGCATAATTCTACTTCATCAAATAAAATGTTGACATAGTTGTAACGAATAAAAGGGCTATCGTAATCAATAGAATCTAAATTAAAGATATGGTATGTAATTGTGTTTAATGAGAAAACGTACTGTTTTTCACCTGAACTTAGACTACCGAATGTTCCCCCGCTTTTGAATGTTATATCAGTCAGAAATATTGGAGGAGGAATCAATTCAATCGTTTTGATTTCTTTGCTTGTTGCTTCGAAATGTTTTTGTTGGATCAGTAGTATTTCTTCAGATAGGCTTAACACATTATTAGAGGTTTGGATATGGTTATATCTTAAGTAATTAACTGTTTGTTTGATTTTAAATGTGATATGACTATTGTCTTTTTCAAATAGTTCTTTGAAAAAACCAGGAAGGTTTTGAAATACAACAAACTTGTTTTCATTAAAAACACTGAAATTTCCATATCGTTTAGGATAAGTTTCAGTTATACTAATTAATTTTTGAAAAAGATAATTTTTTGCATCCTCAAGATATTCGGAATTGAATTTTTCAATCAATAAATACTGAAACAACTTTGAGATTATTTCATTGATGTAATCGCTATGGATATCTTGTTCTTGAATATATTTATTTAGGTCTCGAATTTTTTTCTTGTCGAGTTTGCAATTTATCAGTTTGGGCGTTTTTTGAGGAACAAGTTCTGGAATTGATTTGCTTTCAAAATCGATATTTGTTGGATCTAGGATGTTTGATAAGCATCTTGCTCTAGTTAAATATTCCTCAATATTAATATCAATCTTACCATCAGTGCGTTTTGGATTGAGAACAATGGGAGTTTGATATCCATCATTTTTGTGAAATAAGGGATCGATCCAGTCTCCGACGATTCTTTTGTTTAATCCATATAGAGAATAATTAAGGGCAATAGAATAAAAGAAATTATCAAGATGAAAACTTTCCAAAGATATTGACATAGGTGAGTGATACTTAAAATTTTCCGAATCATATATATAGCTTGTGATAGTGATTTCATCATCTACTATAGAAAGCTTGTATAATTGATCAGTTTTAAAAAAAAGTTCTGCTGAAATCTTTTCCTTGATAAGTGGATAGTCCTGATCCAATACTTTGTCATAAGCTAATCTATTGATAATTAGAAACAGTAATTCTGTCAATGTGCTTTTTCCGGAACCATTTTTTCCAACTAGCGCAGCAATTGAAATTTCTATATCTTTTCCATTATAAAGTTGGTCTTCAAAATCTTGCTTATAATGTATCTCATCCATTTTTTCATCAAATTGATATGCATGAAAAAATTGATAAAGCTGGTCTAATTCAATGTTTTTGGTATGTATTGATTTTTTTAGTGGACGAATTGCAATAAGTTTAAAGTTTTCGTGTGTTAAGTAGCTTAAGATACCT
>CAMPHX010000377.1 GCA_946886085.1 uncultured Flavobacteriales bacterium
TCTCTGTATTCGTCTTTCATTCGTTTTTTGTAAATTTGCAAATGAAAAACTTATATCTGTTTGATATAAAACACCGCTTTATCAAGCAATTCCTACATATTAAATTACTTTTAAAAGCTCATTCAAATGGTTTGAAATGGCTAGTACTTCATTTTTTATTTTTCAATACACTTTCAGGCTTTTCACAATTAAAAACAGAAAACAAACTATTGGTGGGTAGATTGGAACTTTCTGAAAAACAATATGAAAGTGCCATACAAAAATTTAATTATGTTATTGAAAACTATCCTCCTAACTACGAACCTTATTATTACAGAGGCATTGCTAAAATTGAACTTGGTGATGTTGCCGGAGCAGAAATGGATTTTACTGAAGCCATTAAACTACGCCCTTTAAAAACAGATTTATACATTATTAGAGGTTCGGCTCGTGAGCGACTAAAAAACTATGACGGTGCTTTTGAAGATTTTAATAAAGCCCTTGAGCTTAATCCTGTAAATCCAGATATTTATTTAAATAGAGCATTGGTTTACAGTTATCTCAATCAATATGATAAAGCCATAGACGATTGTAACAAAGCCATTCATTATGGTTCTAGAAAAGAACTAACGTATATTATTAGAGGTATGTCGAAATTGGGTAACAAACAATACCGAGAAGCCATTGCCGACTTTGATTTAATATTGGAAAATAATAAGTTCAATGCTTCTTCTTATGTGCGTAAAGCAACAGCACATTACTATTTAGGAAATTACGATACTGCTCAAACCAATATTCAAATTGCATTACAAATTGAACCCGATAATACCTATGCTTATTTTCAGCAAGCCATGATTTTTATAAAGCTCGAACAAAATGATGAAGCCTTAAAAAGTTTATCAAAGGTGATTAGCATTTCGCCTGAATCAGCTACAGCATATTACAATCGGGCCATTTTGTATGCCGAAAAAAATGATTATAAAAATGCATTAAAAGATTACGATAAAGTTATTTTCTTGAGCCCAAACAATATTTTGGCTTACTATAACCGAGCAGCCATTTTTAATCAGCTAAAGAAATACAAAGAAAGCTTAGCAGATGTAGAGCAAGCAATAGCACTTTACCCCGATTTTGTGGATGGATACAAACTAAGAAGTAATATTTACCGACAATTGGGAAACATTAGTAAAGCAGAAACAGATTTAGAAACGGCTCAATTGATTAATCGGACTAAAAGCAATGCCACAGATAGTTTAAAACAAGTTGAAGAAGAGTTTTTAGCTAGGTTAACTTCGTTTAGCGATAATACCAACGAAAATGTTACCAAATACAGCGACCAAAATATTTCCTTATCATCTCCTTATTATATTAGTCTGTTAGCCCAAAATAAAAACAAGCAAGTAATTGATTCGTGGAACGAAAGCTATAAATCTTACACGCCTTACTTTGTTCTAAAAATGGAAGATGAAGAAGTTTTAGATATCCCATTAAAGGAAAAAAAGCTGCGTTTTATAAATGATAAAATCACTAAAAATCCTAATAATGCGGAGTTATACATTCAACGAGGAGTTATTTATACTTCTTTAAAACAACACGAAAAAGCCATTTTAGATTTTAATAAATCCTTACATATTGATAAAAACTATTACTTAGCTTATTTTGCTCGTGCCAATTTATTTCATCAAATGCTAAACGAATCAGAAAATTCTAACATTAATATTGATATGATTATTAAAGATTACGACAAAGCTATAGCGCTAAATCCTGATTTTAAATATGCCGCTTTTAATCGAGGAATTTTATATTTTCAATTATCAAAATATATTAAAGCTATTGAAGATTTTAGTGTTGCTATTGAGTTGGATAATAGTTTTTCTGAAGCTTACTTAAATCGAGGATTGATTTTACTTATTTTAAACAACCATGAACAAGCTTGTAAAGATCTTAGCAGAGCGGGAGAATTAGGCTTAGGTAGTGTTTATTTGTTAATTAATAGGTATTGTAATTAGTTATCCGTTAATGGTTATTTGTTATTAGTAGTTATAAACTGCTGTCTTCTAATTTCTAATCTTTCTCTTTCTTCTGTTCAACTTTGTTTTTGTTGCTGCCTTTTAGTGGAACTGCTTCTTCTCTAAAAAGAATGTCAATGGCATCTGTTAAATCTTTTTTCATTTCTGAGAATACTGTTCCATCAAAATAACCTCTTACCCTACCTTGTTTATCAACTAAAATAAGCAGTTGAGAATGTAAAAACCCTCCTTCGGCAATAGAATCTTTGGCAACATTTACAAAAAAACCGTTAAAAGCAATGTCATAAATTTCATCTTTATTCCCGGTTACAAAATCCCAATTATCAGTGTTGGCATGTACTTTTTTAGCATATTCTTTAAGTACAGGCACAGAATCTGCTTCCGGGTTTACAGTTATTGATAAAAACCTCAGCTCTTTTCTGTCGGAAAACTTGTCTTGTACATATCTCATATTGGTTGTCATTTTAGGACAAATGGTAGGACAAGTAACAAAAAAGAAATCAGCTATATACACATTACCCAACATATCATCTCGAGTAACTTTTTTACCATCCTGATTGATAAACTCAAAATAAGGAATTTGATGATAGGTAGTATCAAAGCTTCCATCTGCGTTTTCAACAGCAGTTTTATTACCATAAACCGGTAGTCTAGTAAAATTATGCTCTCCTGTAT
>CAMPHX010000378.1 GCA_946886085.1 uncultured Flavobacteriales bacterium
GAATTGTAGTAATTGTATTTTTATGGAAAAGCTCTGTAACTATTGGAGCTGGTGAAGCTGGTGTGCTTTTCAAAACTTTTGGAGAAGGAGTTGAAAAAGATAGAACATATACTGAGGGTTTCCATCTAATAGCTCCTTGGAACAAAATGATAACTATGGAAGTTCGTCAGCAACAAGTGATGGAGAAAATGGCTGTATTATCTTCTAACGGTTTGGAAATTTCTGTAGATGTTTCTGTATGGCATCAACCTGAATTTGTTAAATTACCTTTGTTATACCAAGAAAAAGGAATTGACTATGTAGAAAGAGTTGTTCGTCCGGCTATACGTTCTGCAACAAGAAGTGTAATTGGTAGATATACGCCTGAAGAAATTTATTCTTCTAAAAGAGATATTATTCAGGAAGAAATCAACATCGAAACTAAAAAAGTATTGGATAAACAACATATTCAACTAAATGAAGTATTAGTTAGAGACATTATGTTACCTCCAACTATTAAAGCTGCTATTGAAAACAAATTGAAACAAGAGCAAGAATCTTTAGAATATGAATTTAAATTAGAAAAAGCCAAAAAAGAAGCTGAACGTCAACGAATTGATGCTGAAGGTAAGGCAAAAGCCAATCAAATTTTAAGTGCTTCATTAACAGATAAAATTCTTACAGAAAAAGGTATTGAAGCTACATTAGAATTAGCGAAATCTCCTAATTCAAAAGTGGTAGTTGTTGGAAGTGGAAAAGATGGTTTACCAATAATTTTAGGGAATAATTAAAGCCCCCTAAATCCCCCGAAAGGGGACTTTTGTTTCTACTTTAACAAACTAGTGAACTTTGAACTTTTTCTACTGTCCTGATATTGATGAGCAGCAAGCTTCTTTTAACTTAGATGAAGCTGAGTCGAAACACATTTCGCGTGTATTAAGATTAGCTATTGGCAACGAAATAATGCTACTTAATGGCAAAGGCTTGGTTTTTCATTGCGAAATCACCTCAGTTGGTAAGCAATGTACGGTAAACATTATTCAATCTACTAAAGTGGAAGATGAACAACCTCACATTCATATTGCAATTGCTCCCACCAAAAACAACGACAGACTAGAATGGTTTATAGAAAAAACCACAGAAATAGGTATCAATGAAATTACGCCAATAATCTGTGCTAACTCTGAGCGTAAAGTAGTAAAACAAGAGCGTTTATTAAAAACCGCTATTGCCGCCATGAAACAATCCGGAAGAGCTTTTTTACCTCAAATTAATGAAGCCATTAAACTAAAAGATTTTCTTAAAGCATGTGATGCTGAACAAAAATTTATCGCTCATTGCTTTGAAGAAAACCAACAACACCTAAAGGAACTTTATACCTTGGGTAAAGATGTTATCCTTTTAATTGGTCCTGAAGGAGATTTTAGTTTAGAAGAAGTAGAAATTGCCATAAAAAAACATAATTTTATCCCTATAAGTTTGGGTAAAAACAGACTCCGAACAGAAACTGCAGGAGTTTATGCTTGTACCACAATAAAATTACTGAATGAATAAAATGCGTTTTTATATCCTATTTGTATTAATAGCTATTTTTTCATTTTCTGGAAAAACGCAACCTTACTCTTACCAAATTGCTTTGGCAAAATACAATGGTGGTGGCGATTGGTACGCTAATTTAGAAACTTCATTACCCAACTTAGTAAAATTTTGCAACAAAAACTTAAAAACCAACATCAATCCAGAGCAAGCCATTGTTGAAGTGGGTAGCAAAGAAATTTTCAACTACCCTTTTGTGCACCTTACCGGACATGGAAACATTATATTTTCTAATGACGAAGCTCAAAACATTAGAAACTATCTTATTGGTGGTGGATTTTTACATATCTCAGATAATTATGGCTTAGATCAATTTATCCGACCTCAATTAAAAAAGGTTTTTCCTGAATTGGAATTAGTAGAATTACCTTACAACCATCCTATTTACCATCAGAAATATAATTTTAACGGATTGCCAAAAATCCACGAACACGACAATAAACCAGCACAAGGTTTTGGATTAATTTACGAAGGTAGGTTAGTCTGCTTTTATGATGTTGAATGTGATTTAGGCGATGGTTGGGAAGATGCTGTTATCCATAATAATTCAGAGGAAAACAGATTAAAAGCACTACAAATGGGTGCTAATATTATTCAGTATGCACTAACACAATAGAAGTTCTATGGAATTATCTAACAACATATCAATGAAAACTACCTCTAAAATGTATGAAAAACTATCTCAAATAGGTTTTTCAAAAATTTTTAAGGAAGGAGAAGTTATTATAAACGACCATAGCTACATTAAATCTATTCCCATTGTAATTACAGGGAGTATAAAAGTAATGCGAACTGATGATGATGGCAGAGAAATTTTATTGTATTATATTAAATCCGGAGAAAGTTGTATCATGTCATTTTTAGGTGGTTTACACCAAGACACCAGCAAAATTAAAGCGATAGCAGAGGAAAATACCGAGATACTTTTTATTCCTACCGAAAAGTTGAACGAATTAATGAGAGAATATCCGGAATGGTTAGATTACATGTTCAGACTTTATCACAAACGATTTGAAGAACTGTTAGATGTGGTAAATGAAATTGCGTTTAAAAAAATGGACGAACGTTTATTGAACTACCTCGAAAACAAAGTAGCTTTATCAAAAAAT
>CAMPHX010000379.1 GCA_946886085.1 uncultured Flavobacteriales bacterium
AACATTAACATTCCTGATTATAAGCATTTTACCTTTTCTTTATAAATTAAAAAGCTTATTTGCTTATTTTTACCATTGTAAATTTTGTTAAGAATGAAATGAGCCATGATTAAAGCTTAAACACACAAGGGAATTATTATAGGGCGAGTTCCATCTGACCGATTTAACAAAATAAAAAATAAACAGATGAAAAAAATATATGCTTTATTGTTAGTTTTATTAACGCCTTTTTTACTTAAAGCACAAGAAGATTCTTTATTTATACGTGCTATATATGATGTAGCTTTAGAAAAAGGTCATGCGTATAAAAATTTAGAAGTGCTTTGTAAACAGGTTGGAGCAAGAATTACCGGTTCTGCGGAAGCTCAAAAAGCAGTAGAATGGGGTTACAACCTATTTTCATCCTATGGTTTCGATACGGTTTATTTACAAGAAATTGACGCTCCTTATTGGAAAAGAGGCACCAAAGAAGCGGGATGGATTTCTACTGCCAACAATGAATTTCATAAATTGAATTTACTTGCTTTAGGAGGTTCTATTGCTACTAACGGTTTGCTAAAAGGGGAAATAGTGGAAGTAGTAGATTATGAAGCGTTGAAAACCATAGATAAATCGGCAGTAAAAGGAAAAGTTGTTTTTATCAATCAGGCATTCGATCAAAAGTTTATCAATACGTTTAGTGCTTATGGCTACTGCTATCCCATGCGTGCGTTTGGTGCTATTGAAGCTAGTAAATTAGGGGCAAAAGCGGTTATCATCAGGTCGATGGCAACACCAACCGATAATCATCCGCATACGGGTTCTTTGGTTTATGAAGATAAAACACCTAAAATTCCTGCAGCAGCTATCAGTACTGCCGATGCTGATTTGCTTTCGGCTTGGTTAAAACAAGGAAATGTTTCTATTGCGTTGGAAATGGATTGTAAAACCTTACTAAATGTAAAAACTTACAACGTTATTGCCGAGATGAAAGGGAAAGATGATAATATCATCACTTTTGGCGGACATCTTGATTCTTGGGATGTTGGTGAAGGAGCGCATGATGATGGAGCAGGAATTATTCATTCTATTGAAGCGTTGAGAATTTTAAAAACCTTGAATTATCAACCTCAACATACCTTACGTTGTGTGTTATTTATGAATGAAGAAAACGGCAATTTTGGTGGAAAAAGCTATGCAAAACTCGCAAAGCAAAATAAAGAAAAACACCTTGTCGCTATAGAAAGCGATAGAGGTGGCTTTTTACCTTTAGGTTATGATGTGTTAGGTTCTGATGAGCAGCTGGACTTTGTAAAATCTTTCGATAAGTTACTATTCAATTATGATTTAACGAAAATAAAGAAAGGTTACAGTGGTGTTGATATTATGCCTTTAAGAGAAGAATATCCGGATATGCTGCAAATAGGTATTGTCATTAATTCTCAATTGTATTTTAACTACCACCATGCTGAAACAGATGTGTTTGAAGCAGTAAACAAAAGAGAATTGGAAATGGGTGCCGGAGCTATGGCAACTATTGTTTATTTGTTAGATAAGTATTTAGAAGGAGGCGTTAAGCATTAATTTCTTTAAGTAAATCGTCCAAATCAAGTGGATGGGTAAACATTTCTAAAGAGCCATCAGCTTTAGTTGGCCAAAGTGCTTGAGGTCTATCCCAATACAACTCCACACCGTTACCATCTGGATCATCAAGATACAATGCCTCTGAGACTCCATGGTCACTTGCACCCGTAAGTGGATAGTTGGCTTTACGTAATCGGTTGTAGATAAATGCAAGATCTTTTCTTATCGGATATAGAATTGCAGTATGATATAAACCTACGCCTTCTTTGCTAGCAGGAGCTGCATCTTTACTGTGCCATGTGTTTAATCCTATATGATGGTGATATCCACCAGCAGAAATAAATGCAGCCTGACTTCCATATAACATGGTTACTTCAAAACCTAATAAGTCACGATAAAATTCCAGTGAACGATTAAGGTCGGCTACTTTGAGGTGAACATGTCCGATACGTGTTTGGGTTGGTATTTTATATGTTTCCATGATGTGTTAATTTAGTTGTATTTTGTTGTTCATTATTTTTTTATTGTCCAAGTTATGCAATTTAATGCTCCATCAAATCGAACAATTTCTCGCATATCAACTTTATCAATCTTGTTATTAGATGAATATTCATGAAAATGTTTTGAAATTTGTTTAATTGCTATCTCATCTTCGGGTCTATTTAAAGCGGGAACTATTATTAAATCTTTCGTTTGTAAGAAATTAATATAGGCAATATTATCTTCTGTTTCGTTTTCAGAAACTCTTAGCCAATCCCAGTTTATCTTTGCTTTTTCAAGTGAACCTAGAATCCACTTTTTAATATTATCGTCTGCTGTTTCATAGAAACCACTTATCAGTACTTTATCATTATTTATGAATCGCAACATACCATCTGCATGTCCATAATTGCATTCTTCGTCCCATGGAATTAATATAACTTTTTCAACTTCAAATAAGTCATAAAGTTTTTTAATTAACTGCTTTTCTGAATAATGCCGCTCATTTTCCCAAATAACTTTATCCGTTAAAATTATTGCATTATCAGACTTTACTACATTACCACCATCGATAATAATATCAGTCTTTATTGTTTTTATTCCAATTGTATCACAAACAATATCAGGGTATGTTTTTAAC
>CAMPHX010000380.1 GCA_946886085.1 uncultured Flavobacteriales bacterium
GTATAAAGTTAGTCAGTTTATCCATTACTTTTATCTTATAAAATAAATGAAGTATTTTTAAGCACTTGGGTTAATCCTTCCTCCAAGGTGTATATTTTATTATTTCCCAAAAGTTGTTTCATTTTTGTAATGTCTGGTCTTCTTCTTGTCATATCGCCTTCTTCTAAAGGTGGTAAATGAACTATTTTTGAAGACGAACCTGTTAACCTGATAATCAGTTTGGCTAACTCTAAAATAGAAGTTTCTATATCATTACCAATATTAATGGTTTGATTAACATATTCGTCACTAAAAGCAGCCTTTATAGTTGCTTCAACATTATTTTTCACATAACAAAAAGTTCTGGTTTGAGAACCATCTCCATAAATAGTAATATCATCATTGTTAAATGCCGCATTGATGAATTTAGAAATAACAAAATCTTTACTTTGTTTTGGCCCGTAGGTGTTAAAAAACCTATAAATCACAAAATCTAAATCGTATTCTTGTTTGTATGATTTTAAAAAAGCTTCGCCAACATTTTTTACAATAGCGTAAGGCAAGCGTGAATTTAGTGGTGTAGTTTCTTCATTTTGAGGATATTCTACAGGCTCTCCATATACTTCTGAAGAAGAAGAATAAATTACTTTTTTAACTCCTGTATTTTTTGAAAGTTTTAAAATATTTTCAATCCCATTAATGTCTTTTAAAACTTGTATGGGATTTTGCAACGTTCGCTGTACACCAACCAAAGCCGCATAATGAAAAACGTAATCGAATGAAAAAGTATGAAACACACTGCGTATTTCATCTAAATTATTCACATCACACTGAATAAATTTAAGGTTATCTTTTGGAGCATTGGGGAGTTTGTTTTTATCTCCCGTTTTTAAATTATCAACTACCACTACAAAATTATTGGCCTCTTTAATCAATCCTTCAACCAAAGAACTTCCTACAAAACCAGCTCCACCGGTAACTAATATGGTTGTATTATTGTTCATTTACAATTTCCATTAAGTAAGTACCATAACCACTTTTAATTAATGGTTCTGCTAATTTAAGTAATTGTTCTTTAGTAATAAAACCTTTTCGGTAAGCAATTTCTTCTAAACAGCCAATTTTCAATCCCTGACGCTCTTCAATAACCTGAACAAACTGTGATGCTTGCATTAAAGACTGATGTGTCCCAGTATCTAACCAAGCTGTTCCTCTGTCTAAAATACCAACCTCCAACTGGTTTCTTTCCAAGTATATTCTATTGATATCCGTAATTTCATATTCACCTCTGGCACTTGGTTTTAAAGTCTTAGCTATTTCTACTACCTGATTGTCATAAAAATACAACCCTGGAACAGCAAAATGCGATTTAGGTTTTAATGGTTTTTCTTCAATAGAAATCGCTTTGTTGTTTTTATCGAACTCTACAACTCCATAACGTTGTGGGTCGGAAACATGGTAAGCAAAAACAACTCCTCCTTTAGGTTCTCTCAATGCAACTAATAACTGTTCTAAACCTGTTCCATAAAAAATGTTATCTCCCAAAATTAAAGCAACACTATCGTTTCCAATAAATTTTTCGCCAATAACAAACGCTTGTGCTAATCCATTTGGTACTTCTTGCACTTCGTATTCAAACTTACACCCAAACTGAGAACCATCTCCTAACAAAGTTTTAAAACTTAAATTATCATGAGGCGTTGTAATGATAAGAATTTCCTTAATCCCTGCACTCATCAGCGTTGAAATAGGATAGTAAATCATTGGTTTGTCGTAAATTGGCATTAACTGTTTACTAACGGCTAATGTTAATGGGTGGAGACGAGTTCCGGAACCTCCGGCTAATACTATTCCTTTCATGTGTGTTAAGGTTTAAGGTGTATCTTCAGTAATTTTTTTCTTTTTTACCTTCAGTTTAGAAATATCAATGTCTTCCTCTTCATCTAACACGCTTATTAAAGGTTCTTTTCTAAACGCTTTAGTGGTTAATGCTTTATCCAATGATAATAAAAGTGAAGGCAATAATACCAAATCGGCAAAAACAGCAAATAAAATGGTTAATGATACTAATGTTCCAAGAGCAACTGTGCCTCCAAAGCTAGAAACGGTAAATACTCCAAACCCGAAAAACAGAATAGTTGACGTGTAAATCATGCTAAAACCTGTTTCTCTAAGTGCCAAAATCGCTGCCTTTTTAATTCCTAATCTGTGAATTTTAAGTTCTTGTCGGTATTTAGATAAAAAATGAATGGTATCGTCTACAGAAATACCAAAAGCAATACTAAAAATTAAAATAGTAGAAGGCTTAATGGCAACACCCAAATAACCCATAATAGCCGCTGTAGTTAGTAAAGGTAAAAAGTTAGGGATTAAAGAAACTAATACCATTCTTACTGAAGAAAACAATATTGACATCAATATAGCTATCAAAAAAATAGCTAAAGATAAACTGGTAAATAAATTTTCAATAAGATAGCCTGTCCCTTTTAAGAAGGTTACACTAGTTCCTGTGGTATAAACATCATAGTCTTCTTTAGGAAAAATATCATCAATTATAGGTTGAATTTCATTTAATATTTCATCCATTTCCTTAGTACCAACATCTGCCATTTGGAAACTAACTCTAGTATATTTATTAGTTGAATCTATAAATGAATCGAAATATCATTTTTCGTTATCATTACCTACAAAATTTTTTAATT
>CAMPHX010000381.1 GCA_946886085.1 uncultured Flavobacteriales bacterium
GCATAACTTTTGCTTATACATTCTATTTCTTTTTAGTGTTTTTGCCTTTTTTACCTTTATCAGTCATTGCAATTATTGCAATCGGCACAGGCTTTTTAATGCTAACACCTTTATTGCTTTTTGTTATTCACATCAACGAGCTTTCAAAGGATTTTAAATATTTGAAAACGTTATTTTCAAAAAAACTTATTATCGGAATTTCAGTATTGGGCTTTTTGACTATTCCAGCATTTATCACAATAACATATTTAAATGACAAGTACGTTTTAAATGAAACACTCTCTTATTTATACAGTCCTGATTACTCAAAGCAATATGACATTGATAAAAACTCTCTACAAAAAACATTAACTGTTATAAAAAGTCATAAAGACCGCAGTAATAGCAGGGGCGGAATATTTGGCAATGGGATTCCCTATTTGTCATCGTATTTTAATTGGTTGGTAATGAACAATCTTAGTTTATCAGACTCGAAAATCAACAACATTGAAAAAATATTTTTTGGTACCACTTCATTTAATTTACGACCTGAGAACACTCAAAACAACAATGTTGAAATAAGCAATATTTCAACAAACAGCACTTACGACAAAACTCAAAATGTTTGGAAAAGTTATGTTGACCTTGAAATAACCAATAAAAGCGTAAACACCTGGTTTGCTGAATACACTACAACGATTGATTTGCCTGAAGGATGTTGGATAAGTGATTACTATTTATACGTTGGAGACAAAAAAGAGCCTGGTATTTTAGCTGAGAAAAAATCGGCAATGTGGATATTTTCACAAATCCGAAATGAAAATCGAGATCCCGGTATTCTATATTATTTAACGGGAAATAAAGTTGCTTTTAAAGTATTTCCATTCACTAAAGATGAAGTAAGAAAAACAGGAATAGAATTTTTACATAAAGAAGCAATAAAGCTAAACATTGACAATAATGTAATTGAGTTAGGAAACCCGGATGAAACCATTTATGAAAATATTGAAACAGAAAACATAGTTTATGTTTCAGCTCAACAAAAACAAAAACTAAAATCTGTTAAGCGTAAACCATATTTTCATTTTTTGGTTGACGTTTCCAAAGGCAAGGGCAGTAATTCAACCGATTTCATTAAAAGAATAGAACAAGTTTTAGAAGCCAACAAACCTCTTTCGGAAAATGCAAAAATCAGCTTTTTGAACAGCTATGTAAATACCACAACTCTTGATAATGATTGGAAACGCCAGTATAAAAATCAAACTTTTGAAGGCGGTTTTTACCTGGATAGAGCAATAAGAACAACTCTGTTCACTAACTATCAAAACAAATTGAAAACATATCCTGTAATTGTAGTAGTTACTGACAGCATCCAAAATGCTGTTCTAGACAAAGATTTTTCAGACTTCAAATTTTCATTTCCTGAAAGTGACTTGTTTTTTAATCTTGACAAGAACGGAAATTTAAGAGAACATTCTTTAACTAATAACCCAATAAAAGAACTGCCTGAAATATTACGGGAATGTATGTTTTGTGAAACTGTGTTGGAACACAAGTTATCGGACAATACAATTGCTTATTTAGCCAACAACAATGAGCCAAGTATTATTTTGAAAAAGGATATTTTTGAAGTTAACGAAACAGAGATTAATGAAAAGAATTGGCAATCTGCTTTGACCATGCAGGGACAATGGATTTCGCAAATTTTACACCCGGAAATCTCAAACAAAGAATGGTTGAATATGGTAAAATATAGTTTTATCTCAAAAATAATGACACCGGTAACATCATATTTGGTGGTAGAGAATGAAGCTCAAAAAGCTATGTTAAAGAAGAAACAAGAACAAGCTTTGGCAGGCAATAAATCATTAGACCTTGGCGAAGACACTCAACGAATGAGCGAACCAGGTTTAATACTTCTGACAATCCTACTCGGACTTATTTTATGGTACAGAGAAAAACTAAAACGCCAATTACGTCAGCGCGGGGCTTGAGGATAGCCGCCCCCGGGAATTACTAGTCACCGAATCCCTAAGTCCATTTAGTAAGAATAAACCAAACAAAAACAGTAATGAACAACGAGGAACATACAACAGAACTTCAATTGTTAAAAGACAATTTAATTGACAACTATGCAATTTATCACGAGAGAGTTACTTTAAGCCTTTGTTGGTGTTCAAACAATTTACATCTCAAAAGTTTTTCATTTACACCAACAAGTCATTTAAACAACATACAAAACATGCTGTATAGATATTAGGTTTGCCTGGGTAACGAACACTAAACAAAAAAATCAACATAAAAAAACCGACAATTTTACAAATAGTTTTATGATAGCTCATTTTGAAAATTTAATTAAAAAGGCCTATCCGGCTTTTAATTCAAGAGATATTAATACGGCACTTTCGACATTTCACCCAGGCGTTCAATGGCCAAAGGCCTTTGAAGGTGGTTACGTAAGAGGACATGATGAAATAAGAGCGTATTGGACAAGACAATGGACTGAAATAAATCCAACCGTTGAACCAATCGGATTCAATCAAAGACCAAACGGAACATTTGAAGTTACGGTTCACCAAATTGTAAAAGATTTAAAAGGAAATTTAATCTTTGATGGAGAAGTAAAACACATATACACGTTAGAGGACGACTTGTTACGAAGAATGGATATTGAAAGTATATAGACAGAATTATCA
>CAMPHX010000382.1 GCA_946886085.1 uncultured Flavobacteriales bacterium
AAATATTCCAAAAAAAATAAACCAATTATTAGTTATTACTAAGCTGAACAATGTGTTTAACATTGCTGAGAACATTAAAAAAGCAAAAGAAACTATTCTTAAAATAAAACAACCAATAAATTAATATTCAACATAAAACAAATGAAAGTAGATGTATTGTTAGGACTCCAATGGGGAGACGAAGGTAAGGGTAAAATTGTAGATGTATTAACACCAAAATATGATGTAATTGCTCGTTTTCAAGGTGGTCCAAATGCTGGTCATACCTTAGAGTTTGATGGAATTAAACATGTTTTGCATACCATTCCTTCAGGAATTTTCCATAAAGGAGTAAACAACATTGTTGGTAATGGCGTTGTAATAGATCCTGTAATTTTAAAAAGAGAAATTGATGCCCTAATTAATATGGGTGTTGATATGAACAAACAATTATTCGTTTCTAAAAAAGCACACTTAATTCTTCCTACACACCGTTTGTTAGATGCGGCTTCTGAGGCAGCAAAAGGCAAAGGAAAAATAGGTTCTACATTAAAAGGAATTGGTCCAACTTACATGGATAAAACAGGTAGAAACGGATTAAGAGTAGGTGATATTTTTGAAGTAGATTTTAAAGAAAAATACGACCAATTAGTAGCTAAACATAAAGATTTATTGAAATTTTACGATTATGGTTACGATTTAAGTGCTTTGGAAGATGATTTTTTTAATGGCATTGAAACCATTAAAAACCTAACAGTAATTGATAGTGAGCATTTCTTAAATCATGCTATTAATGATAACAAATCTATATTAGCAGAAGGTGCTCAAGGAACTATGTTAGATATAGATTTTGGGTCTTACCCTTTTGTAACCTCATCAAACACAACTACTGCAGGAACTTGTACAGGCTTAGGTATTGCTCCTAATAAAATAGGAAAAGTATTGGGAATTTTTAAAGCTTATTGTACTAGGGTAGGTAGTGGTCCTTTCCCCACAGAACTTCATGATGAAGTGGGTGAAAGCATTAGAAAAGCGGGTAACGAATTTGGTTCTACAACCGGAAGACCAAGAAGATGTGGTTGGGTTGACCTACCTGCTTTAAAATATGCGATTATGATTAATGGAGTTACCGAATTAATTATGATGAAAGCTGATGTTTTAAGTGAATTTGACACGGTTAAAGTTTGTACACATTACGAAATAGATGGAGAAAAAATAGACTACATGCCTTATGATATTGTTTCTAAAGAAGTAAAACCTATTTATACTGCATTAAAAGGCTGGAAAAAAGACTTGACTAAGTTAGCCTCAATAAATGATGTTCCACAAGAATTAACAGCTTATATTGAATATTTAGAGCAAGAATTAAATGTGCCAATAACTATTGTTTCGGTTGGTCCGGATAGAACTCAAACTATTTACAGAGAAAACGTGTTGGCTTAAAAAACTTGTTTTACTTACATTTTGTTAGGAACACCTATTCCAAGCAACTTCATACCTGAAGCGATAACTTTTGCTACACTTTGAGATAATACTAACCTCATGGCTAGTTTATTTTTATCTTCTTCACGTAAAATTGGTACGTTTTGATAAAAATGATTAAAGGTTTTTACCAACTCATAAATATAATTACTTAAGGTTGCCGGACTAATATTTTCTCCGGCTTCTTTAATTATTGTAGGAAAGTCTTTTAATAGTTTTACTAAAGTAATTTCTTCTTCATTTAATTCGGCATCAGTGTAAGAAGTACTATAATTTAACTCATTTGCTTTTCTCAATAACGATTGTATTCTGGCATGAGCATATTGTATGAAAGGAGCAGTATTACCATTCAAATCAATAGATTCTTCCGGATTAAACACCATTCCTTTTTTAGCATCTACTTTAAGCAAATAATATTTTAATCCACCTAAACCAATTTGAGCGTATAATTCGTCTTTTTCAGCATTGCTTAATCCATCTAAATGCCCACGTTCTTGAGTCATTAGTTTGGCATCATTTACAATTTCTGCCATTAAATCATCGGCATCTACAACCGTTCCTTCTCTAGATTTCATTTTGCCATCAGGCAACTCTATCATCCCATAAGATAAATGATGACATTCTTCGGCCCATTTGTAGCCCAATTTTTTTAGGATGGCAAACAATACCTTAAAATGGTGGTTTTGTTCGTTTCCAACCGTATAAATTAATCCACTAAGGTTAGGATGGTTTTTATATCGTTCTATAGCTGTTCCAATATCTTGCGTCATGTAAACAGAAGTGCCATCAGCTCTTAACAAAAGCTTATCATCCATTTTTTCATCCTTTAATTTGCACCAAATAGAATCATCTTCTTTTTGATAAAAATGTCCTTCTGCTAAACCTTTTTCCACCACATCTTTACCTAAAACGTAAGTGTCCGATTCATAATAAATTTCATCAAAATCAACACCCATAGTTTGGTAAGTAACATCAAAACCTTCATATACCCAGCCATTCATTTTTTTCCAAAGAGCTACCACTTCTTTATTACCTTGTTCCCATTTACGAAGCATTTCTTGGGCTTCTTGAATTATAGGGGATTCTTGTTTTAAATCTTCATAAATCTGATGCGAAATTTTATATTGATTAAAAGTTTTAAAATCGTAGTTACGGTATTTTTCTATTAGTCTTTGTCCAATGTTATTAATTTTCTGACTTGTATTAGGA
>CAMPHX010000383.1 GCA_946886085.1 uncultured Flavobacteriales bacterium
CCCCCCCCCCCCCCCCCATAACAACCACCCCCCCCCCCCCTACAACAACACTCGACTAGTCGTCGGCAGCGTAGATGTGTATAAGAGACAGATAATTGGTTTTGAAAAGTTATTGCTTAGTTGCTGTAGTTTTTGTTTTGCCACAGCTAACACATTATTGGGAGTTTTTAGTGTAGAAATAGAGGCTAACTCCTGCTCAGATACTTCAGTTAGACTTCCTACAAAAGAACCATTCCAATTTTTAGTTGCAAACACGCCTACCACTTCAAAATCGGAATTCAATAGTTCTTCCACTATTTTTTCTCCTTCCACTAAAAAGAGATTGTATTTTATTCTGTTTTTTTTTAACTGAAGTGATTTTACAAACTTCTTTTGTTGGTTAGATAAACTCATTTAAAATTTATTTTCAATTATCCAACACTTTAAACTCAGTTCTTCTATTTTTCTGATAGCAAGGACATTCATCATTTCTGGTTTCACCACATTCAGTATATTTACTACAATCTTCGTAAGGTTCGGTTTCGCCTTTTCCGGTAGCTACAAAACGATTTTTCTTAATGCCTTTAGTCACTAAATAATTCACCACACTATTAGCTCTTTTTTGAGATAATCGTTGGTTGTAATCATCGCTACCTCTAGCATCTGTATGAGCGGAGATTTCCACTTTTAATTCAGGGTATTCTTTAAATAATCCAACTAACTTGTCCAGTTCAACTTTTGATTCAGTTCTTAAACTGGCTTTATCGAAATCATATAAAATATTATTTAGCACAAACGTTTTTCCTGCAGTAAGGTCTTTAGCACTTTTAATATCATCGGTATAAAGTGTATCAACCGTTTTGTTTTCTTTTTTCAATGCTTCGGCTAATGCATCAGCAAGAGCTTTATTGTTGTTTACAATTAATGCAGAATCGCTATAAATTCTAAAGTCTTTATAAATTTCTACATATTCGGTAATTTCATCTAAACGGATAGAATCTCTAACAATTTCTCCTGATTCAAGTTCTACTTCAATTTCGTACCTACCAGGAGTTAGTGCCATAACATATTTTCCGGTTTCTTCATTCGATTTAAAAATTCCTTCTAATTCACCATCAGTACTTTTATATAAGTTCATAAAAGAACCGGTTGGCACATCATTAAAATAAACGTTTCCTAATAATAAAGCTAAAATAGGTTTATCAATTCTTCCTGTGGTAATTTTAAAGATGTCTTGTTCTCCCATGCTGGCAACTCCTCCACCGGAATAGTAACCTGTATTACCATCTGCAGAAAGCACAAAATAACGGTTATCATCAATAGTGTTAATAGGATATCCCATGTTTTTTGGTTCAGTAAAAGCACCATATTCATCTAAAACAGAAGAAAAAATATCGTAACCACCAATGCTGGTATGTCCTTCAGAAGCAAAATAAAGTGTTTTCCCATCAGGATGAATAAATGGAGCATCATCATTATAAATAGTGTTAATCATACCGCCTAAATTTTGCACATTTCCCCAAGAACCATCAGCTTGTAATTCAGTTTTGTATAAATCTCTCCCACCCATTCCGCCTTCTCTATCGCTAGAGAAATAAAGTGTTTTACCATTGGCAGATAAACTGGCACTTCCTTCCCAACTGTCATTTTTGTTTACATCACCATCAAGTTTCTTAGGTTTTGTCCAGTCATTTCCTTCCAACTGACTTACATAAATATCTCCGTAATTATCGTTTTCACTTTTGTAGATAAACAGAGTTTGACCATCAACAGACAAGCCTATTGCAGCATCATGTCCTTCGGTGTTAATATTTGCTCCAATACTTACAGGTTCTGTCCATTCACCATTTTTTTTGTAAGCAATAAAAACATCTTCAAAATAAGGTTCAGAACTCATGGATTGAGGAACTTTATCAGCACCAACACTTTTTACACCTCTATAGGTATAAATCATTACGGATTCGTCAGCAGAAATTACAGGAACATATTCTGAGTACTGAGAATTTATGGGGTAACCAACATTTTCTACAATATTTTCATGAATAGTATCAGCAAGAATTTCTTTTGCATTTTGAGCATTTTTCATCATTTGGTTAGCATCTCTAACTTGTTCAACTTCATCTGCCGGAGCAGTAGCTAAATAAAAATTAAAATGTTGGATAGATTTATCAAAATCATAATTTACAGCGTAAGCTTTACCTAAGTAAAAATTGATGATGCCATATTCAGGATTTTCTTGCTTTACTTCTTCTAACAGTTTAACTGATTTTTCTTTTTGATTAGGGTCGAAAGTAGCACAAATACCAGTCATCATTTTATAATAGATGTCTTTAGAATCGTACTCGTGTAGTTGAGAGAATTTATCTAACGCATCCAAATAATTTCTTTCTTCAAAATCTTGCTCGGCTTGTTCTAGTAATTGTTTGGCTTCTTTTTTGGAAAGAGAACTTACTTCTTCGGTTTGGCCAAAAACAGACAAAGAAGTTAATAACATCAAAATAGTTAATAATCGTAAGCTTATTTTAATTTTCATATGTTTAATTTTATTATTTTTTATTGGTCATATGTAACTTCCAACTTAATTATTCCCTTGTGTGAGAAAATTTTTACTCATGGTCGTTTCATAATTTTATAAATAGTTATTTTGCAGAAATAAAAAAAAGCAAACATAAGCAATTCAAATAGATAC
>CAMPHX010000384.1 GCA_946886085.1 uncultured Flavobacteriales bacterium
GAGTAAGTCCTTTTGTAAAATCCAACCGGTAGCCATCAATTTTATATTCACGCAACCAATACAAAAAAAAGAGCGTCTCTTGTTAAAAATATAAATTTTGGTTAATAAAATAACATAAACTCTAAAACTATTCAAATGAAAAAGATTCTTCTATTACTAAGTTTATTTTCGGCTTTTTTTATAACTAACAATGCTTATGCATCTCACATTCCAGGGGCAAATATTACATGGACATGTAATCCAAATAATCCTTTAGAATATACATTTACATTAACTTTATTTAGAACTTGTCCAGGAACACATCCTTCGACAATGTCTGCTTCTTATTTTAATATTACTAATACCTGTGGGTTAACCAATCCTATAGCACCCACTTTTACTCAAATAGGACAAGCTGTTGATATCAACCAAATTTGCCCAGGGCAATTAAGTAGTTGCTCAGGAGGGCCTTCAACTAATCCCGGTACGTGGATGTACACTTATCAAGCAACAATAACTTTTCCTGCAAATTGTAACTCTTGGGGTATAAGTTTTGACTTATGTTGTAGAGATGCCTCTACCAATACAAATGGTGGTTCAGGAAATAATGTTTATGTTCAATCCCAACTAAACACCGTAACTGCTCCATGTAACAATTCATCTGTAGTAACAGCTCAACCTATTCCTTATTACTGTGCAGGACAAACTTCAACTTATTGTGTAACCTCAACTGATCTTGAAGGTGATAGTTTATATTATGTTTTAGTAGCTCCACAGGGAGGAGCAGGTGCAGTTATTACACATCCAACACCCTATTCTGTTAATAGTCCACTACAAAATTCAACTTGGGATCCTACTACAGGTTGCTTAACCTTTACTCAACCAACTACAGGAAACTTTGTGGTAAACATTCAGATTCAATCTTTTGATGCTTTTGGTAATATGACTGGCTATGTTAATCATGACTTCCAAGTTATTGTATTAAGTTGTTCCAATCAAGCTCCTACACCACCCCCAGTTATTACTAATGTATCAGGTTCTGCGAATATTAATAACAACACTATTGATTTATGTATAGGCGATAATGTATGTTTTGATGTTGTATTTAATGATGCTGACCCTAATGATTCTTTACATATTACCACTAATGGAACAACCATACTTCCTGGAGCAACATTTACTCAAACCGGGACTAATCCTAAAACAGGAACCTTTTGTTGGGTGGCTACAGGAGGATTTTCAGGTTCTGTTGTAAACTTTATTGCTAGAGATCAATTTTGTCCAATTGCAGGACAAACCTCTTTCTCAGTTACATTTAATATTGGAACAGGAGTTTATGCAGGAGCAGACCAAACTATATGTACTGGAAATACCCACCAATTACAAGTAGCCAATGCTACCAACCCTGTTTGGACTTCTATAGCTGGAGACCCTATAAATGTTGGAACAAATATAACTTGTGATTCTTGTGTAAATCCGGTTATTACTCCTAGCCAAACAACAACTTATGTTGTAACCAGTGATTCTGTACCTGGTCTTTGTAACTTAACAGATACTGTTACTATTACTGTATTAAATGCAGTGGGACCTCAAATTCCAGATTCTCAAATATGTCCAGGAGGAATTGATACTGTAGATATTGGATCGGGATACACTAACTATACGTGGTCACCCGCCTGTTGTGTTGGTCAGGTTGGTTACATAACAGTTCCCGGTACTTATATTGTTTCTGTTGATACTTTAGTTTGTACAATGACAGATACATTTGTTGTAAGTCAAGCTCCAGCCCCAACACCAACTATTACAGGTGATGATTTTTATTGTAACAATGACTTAACAACATTAGGAGTATCAGGAAATTATTCATCATATAATTGGAGTAATGGAGATACTACATCCACTATAAATGTAGGAACTGGAACTTATACCGTAACAGTAACTGATCCTAATAGTGGATGTACAGGAACTTCCCCTGCAGTAACAGTAACTAATTCAGACCCTCAAGCAACAATTGCAGTTAGTGATACTGTTTGTCCGGGAGATTTTACTACTCTTTCTGTTTCTCCTTCATTTAATGGCTATGTATGGTTTAACAATGACACTAACTCAACAACAAGTGCAACCATAGGCGGTGTAAGTGTTATAGTTACAGATAATTTTGGATGTAATGACACTGCTTATGCAACTGTACATGGATATCCTGTGCCAACAGCAGCATTCTCAATTGATCCACCAACCCAAGGTCAGCCTGGTATGCCAATTACTTTCACTGACTTATCTTCAGGAAACCCTATAAGTTGGCTATGGAGTTTTGGTGATGGCAATGGAAGTACTATCCAAAATCCAACTCATGTTTATACTACACAAGGGTTTATGAATGTTAGTCTCTTAATCACAACTGCTGAAGGTTGTCAGGACAATGTTTCTATAGAATATTTAATACTTTCGGATATTATTATTCCGAATATATTTACTCCTAATGGTGATGGACATAATGATTTCTTAGTGTTCAAAAACTTGGAATATTTTGAAAATAATTTACAAGTATTCAATAGATGGGGAACTAAAATTTATGAAAAAGAAAACTACAAAAATGAGTGGGATGGTGATGGTGTTAGTGATGGAACCTACTATTTTATATTAGAAATTAAAAAACATGATGATAGCATAGAGTTACATAAAGG
>CAMPHX010000385.1 GCA_946886085.1 uncultured Flavobacteriales bacterium
GACTAGTCGTCGGCAGCGTCGATGTGTATAAGAGACAGCAATAAAAGCCCAACAAAAATAAACCCTTCCCAATTATCGAGCATTCCATTAAGAATAAAAACAAAAAAGAGTAAAGAAATAAACATCATTATGGGCCAATCTCTTTTAAGAGTAGCTACAGCAACCGGAATAGGAAGAATTATGGCTGTTAACCCTAATACTAGTGAAATGTTGGCAATGTTAGAACCAACAACATTTCCGATGGCAATTTCGGGAGAACCTTCTAACGCTGCTTTTAAGCTTACAATTAGTTCGGGAGCTGAAGTTCCAAAAGAAACAATGGTCATACCTATAACTAATGGAGAAAGTTTAAATTTTGCTGCTATACCAACAGCACCTCTAACCAATACTTCGCCACCACCAATTAAAACTGCTAATCCTCCTATTAATAATAAGTATTCCATAAAAATTAACTTCTAGAAATTGAGTTAGGAGGAGTAGGAGTGTTGTCTTCTTCAGGAGTTGAAGTTTCATCAACATCTTTATCCTCTATGGGTTTGGTAATTTCTTTTTTGATAAAGCTTTTTACTTGATGTTCAACATTTACAGAGTTTTTTATATTGGTAACTTCTGAAGGAACAGACTTTTTAATTTCTTGCTGAATATCTGAAGTAGCATTTTTTAATTCACTAATTCCTTTGCCCAAGGTACGAGCAATTTCAGGTATTTTTTTTGAGCCAAAAAACATAACGATAACCAACACAATGATTACCAGCTCTCCACCACCTATATTAAAAAATGCTAACATAAAGCTAATTTATTAGACAAAACTACAAAAAAATAAGCTGCTCATTTTCATAAGCAGCTTATTCTTTTAGATTATATAAAAAGAAATTATTTGTTCTTTTTTTCTTTCTCTTTTCGTTTGTTCATGAAATCATAAACAAGAGGAGAAGCTATAAAAGCAGAAGAGTATGTACCTACAATTACACCAATAAGCAATGCAAAAGTAAATCCTCTATTAACTTCACCACCAAAAATAAATATCATTAATAATACAAAGATGGTACTTAAAGAGGTATTAACTGTTCTGCTCAATGTAGTGTTGATAGCAGTATTTACAACATCATCAATTTCTCTTTTCTTGTAAGAACTTAAGTATTCTCTAATTCTATCAAAAACAACCACGGTATCGTTAATGGAGTAACCCACAACTGTTAGGATAGCTGCAATAAATGCTTGATCTATTTCTAAAGAGAATGGTAAAATACCATAGAAAATAGAGAATAAAGACAATACAATTAATACATCATGGAAAAGAGCGATAAGTGCTCCAGCACCATATTGCCATTTTTTAAACCTGAATACAATGTATAAGAAAATGATAATTAATGAGAATACAATAGATAAGATAGATGAACGAATCATATCGTTGGCTATGGTTGGTCCAACTTTTTGAGAACTCATTAAGTAGTTGTCCATAAACTGTTGTTTAGTAACCTCGCTACCAAAGATTGAAGACAACCCTTCGTATAATTTGTCTTCAACAATATCATCCGCTTTTTCATCCTGACTGTTAATCATAAATGTAGTGGTAATTTTTACTTGATTATCATCACCAAAAGTTTTTACCTCAGGAGCGGATTCAAATAATGTTGCCAAGTGCTTACTAACAGTTTGAGTTTCTACTTTTTCAGCATTTTCGAAACGAACTACATAGGTTCTTCCTCCTTGAAAATCAACACCCTTTTGAAGTCCTTTTGTTGCTAAAGAGCCAATACCAATTAAGATCATAACACCCGAAAGAATGTAAAATTTCTTTCTGTTTTTTAAGAACTGAATGTTAGTATTTTGGAATAATCCATCAGTAAGATTAGTAGCAAATTTTAATACTTTACCTTTATTTAATTGGTATTCAAAAATCAATCTGGTAATAAATATTGCAGTAAATAATGATGTTAAAATACCAATTACTAAGGTTTTAGCAAATCCTTCAACAGGACCTGTTCCGAAGAACCATAATACAAAACCGGTTAATAAGGTAGTAATGTTTGCATCAATAATAGAGGAGTAAGCAAATTTATAACCATCAGAAACAGCCAATCTCATGCCTTTACCTGCAGCAATTTCTTCACGAATACGTTCAAATATAAGAACGTTGGCATCTACCGACATACCAATAGTTAAAATAATACCTGCAATACCTGGTAATGTTAATGCTATTAATTGCGGCATAGAAGCTAATATTCCGAAAATAAAGAACATGTTAGCAAGCAATGCAATTACAGAAGCAACACCGGCTTTAGAGTAATAAAATACCATGTAAGCCAATACTATCATTAATGCAATAATGAATGAGAACATTCCTTTACTGATAGACTCTTGTCCTAATGTAGGTCCAACAACAGCTTCTTCAACAATTCTTGCCGGAGCAGGAAGTTTACCCGCTTTAAGAATATTAGCAATTAATTTAGCTTCTTCAATAGTAAAGTTACCTGTAATACTAGAACGACCACCTGCAATTTCTTCAGAAGGTGCAGGAGCAGAGTAGACCAATCCATCTAATACAATGGCAATAGCTTTACCAACATTTTGTCCGGTAAGATGTTTCCATTTCTGAGCACCATCACCATTCATAATCATTTCAATTTCAGGAGCACCATTGTACATTCCAAATTGT
>CAMPHX010000386.1 GCA_946886085.1 uncultured Flavobacteriales bacterium
TTTTTATATTAAGTGAACAAATGCTTTTTTTTCCAATAAAAAATAAGAAAAAACCAAGTTCTAACAATTTTGTGATTGACTTTGAAAAACGTAAATGTTAGAAAAAAGTAGACTTTCTCATTACCTTTCGCAACATACATCATTGGTATTTAGATTTTTACTAGAACTCTCCCTCTCCCCCTCTCTTTCAAGAGAGGGGGAGAAGTTATCTTTAGATAACTTGGGGTGAGTTGATAAAAAGTAATTTGAGACTATTTCTGTTAAGTCAATTATAATTGTATTTTTACGCCTGATTAATCAATTCTCTTTCATGCTGAGTAAAAAAAATATTAGCATATTTATATTCTTTTTGTGGGGTTCAAGTCTTTTTGCTCAGCATACGCTAAAAGGAAAAGTGCTGGATGATAAATCAAAGCAACCACTGGCTTTTGTTAACATTCTTACTGATAAAAATTACGGAGCAACTACCGATATTGATGGCAATTTTGTTTTTAATACCAAGGAACCCATACAATTACTTAAATTGAGTTATGTTGGTTACGAATCCAAAGAAATACAACCAAACGGAAAAGATTTTTTAATCATTTACATGTCGGCAACTACTTTTCAGTTGGAAGAAGTAAAAATCCTTCCGGGAGAAAATCCGGCTCATAGAATTATTAAAAAAGTAGTGGATAACCGTACGCAGCTTAATCCTGAAAAAAGTATGGATTTTACTTACGATTCGTATAGTAAACTTTATATTACTGCTGAAATGGATAGTGTGCTGCTCAACAATCCCGAAAAATTAGCTAAAGCAGATTCTATTACTCAGCGAACAGACAGTATTTTAAAAACACAGCATATTTTTATGATGGAATCCATCACTCAGCGTAAATATAAAGTGCCGAGTAAAAATTATGAAAAAGTTATTGCTTCAAGGGTTTCAGGCTTGCAAAACCCTACTTTTGCTTTGTTGGGAACACAACTACAATCATTTTCTTTTTACAATACTAATATTTATGTGATGGATAAAGCGTATTTGAATCCTATCTCTACTAATAGTCACAATAAATATTTGTTTATAATTGAAGATACCATTGTTAGTGGAGCAGATTCGGTTTATATTATATCTTTTACACCATTTAAAGGTAAAAATTTTGATGCCTTACAAGGATTACTTTATATTAGTACAGATGGATATGCCTTGCAAAATGTGATTGCAGAACCTTATGAGCAAGAAGCTTCGTTAACCATTAAAATTCGTCAACAGTATGAAAAAATAGAAGGTAAGTGGTTTCCCAAACAGTTGAGCTCTAAATTCATTATGAACAATGCAACCATTAATTCATTTAAAATGGTTGGGATTAGTAATACATATATAAAAGATGTGGTGATTAATCCTGAATTAAAAAATAGAGAATTTAGCCATATAGATACTGAAATTGATTTAAAAGCCAATAAAAGAGATGAGGACTTTTGGAATGAATATCGTGGTGATACCTTAACTGCTCAAGAGAAAAAAACTTATCAGGTAATTGATAGTATTGGTAAAGCTGAAAATTTTGATAAAAAATTAGGGGGATTAGAAGCCATCTTAACAGGAAAATTAAAATGGGGAGTTATAGATTTAGATTTGAACCGTTTTGTGAATTATAACAATTACGAAGGGTTTAGACTAGGTGCCGGATTTCATACCAATCAGCATTTTTCTAAATGGTTTTCTATTGGCGGTTATGGAGCTTATGGATTTAAAGATAAAGAAGAAAAATATGGTGGAGATGCCACTTTTTTGTTAGAAAAAAACAATAATATAGCCATCAATTTTTCTTACGATAAAGATGTCTCTGAACCGGGGGTAGTTGGTTTTAGGGATTATAAAGTGCCCTTTATTTCTTCGGGAGGAACTCGAGTGCTCTATTTAGATAGAATGAATAATTACGAAAAAATGCAAGCTCGATTAAGCTTCCGAACGTTGAGGTATTTAAAAACTTACGCCTTTGTGAATCAACAAAAAGTAGAAGTTACCGATGATTATTATTTTGTAAAGCAAATAGATAATTCCACTTTTATTAGAGATAAAAACTACTTGTTTAATGAAGTAGGTGTGGAGCTGAGGTATGCTTACAAAGAAAAGATATTAAAAACACTTTCTAACAGTTATCGTACAGCAACCAAATACCCAATTTTGTATGCTAAAATTGAAAGAGGCATTAATCAATATGATGGAGAATATACCTATACACGTTATACTTTTAGAACAGAGAAAAAATTTAATACCAGAAATTTTGGTCAGCCTTATTTTAGAGTTGAAGCGGGTTATATTGATGGAGAAGTACCACAACACCTACTCAACCATCCTATTGGTGTTAATAGAACCGATGATTTTTTATTGCTTTCTACCGAAAATGCTTTTGAAACCATGTTGCCTTACGAGTTTTTGTCTAACCAATATGTACACTTTCATTTCCGACATAGTTTTAAAGGCTTATTGCTGAAAATTAAAAAATTCCAACCGGAGTTTGTTATTACTACCAGTGCGGGAGTTGGTAGCTTAAATCATGCCGAGTTGCACCAAGGAGTGGTTTTTAATACCATGGAAAAAGGTTTTTACGAATCAGGATTAATCATCAACAATATTTTTAAATTAAATAGCACCACTTTTGGAGTAGGAGGCTG
>CAMPHX010000387.1 GCA_946886085.1 uncultured Flavobacteriales bacterium
GCATTTTACCTTTAGTAAATCGCATAAACCATTTCTTCAATGAAAAAATTTGACATTCCTATATATTATAAAAGCTCATTTATTTCTGCTATAAAAAATTTACGTAAAGATGCTGACCCTCGAAAAAAAGATTTTTCTCCTACGTTATTAGATTTTGGTTCGGTGCAGTTCCTTATTGCTCGTCATTTTGGTTTTTGTTATGGGGTAGAAAATGCTATAGAAATTGCCTACAAAGCAGTTGAAGAAAATCCCGGAAAAAGAATTTTTTTGCTGAGCCAGATGATTCACAACCCCATAGTAAATCAAGATTTACAAGAAAAAGGCATTCAGTTTATTATGGATACAGAAGGTAATCAATTGGTTGAATGGGATGTACTTAATAGTAATGATATTATTCTTATTCCCGCTTTTGGAACTACCATAGAGATTGAAGCAAAAATTAATGCTATTGGATTACAAACGGAAAAGTACAATACTACTTGCCCTTTTGTGGAGAAAGTTTGGAAACAATCAGAAAAATTAGGAAAAACCAACCATACTATTATTATACACGGAAAACATAAGCACGAAGAAACAAGAGCTACTTTTTCGCATAGCTATCAAAATGCTCCTTCAATTATTATTAAGGATATGAATGATGCCGTATTTATTGCTAAGGTAATTTTAGGAGAAATTCCTGCTGCCGATTTTTATGAAAAATTTAAAGGAAGACTTTCTGAAGGTTTTGATGTAGAAAAACATTTTGAAAAAATTGGTGTAGTAAACCAAACTACGATGTTGGCAACAGAAACACAAGCTATTGCCGATTATTTTAAACAAGTGATGTTGCAAAAATATGGTGAAGCAACTATTAAAAATCATTTTGCGGATACAAGAGATACGCTTTGTTATGCTACTAATGATAACCAGCAAGCTACTTATGCTTTGTTAAAAGAATCAGCCGATTTTGCTATAGTGGTTGGAGGTTATAATAGTTCTAATACTTCGCATATTGTTGAGTTATGCGAGGAAAAATTACCTACTTATTTTATTAGTTCGGCTAATGAAATAGAAAGTCAACACACCATCCATCATTTTAATTATAATGCAAAGCAACTAGAAACTACCAACAATTTTATTCCCGAAAAACAACCGGTAAAAATTATACTTACCAGTGGAGCTTCTTGCCCCGATACCTTAGTGGATGCTGTATTGGATAAGTTACTTTCTTATTTTAGCAATACAAAAACGAAAGAAGAGGTATTGGCAGCGCAGGGGTAAAGATAAAACTTACCCCTTCAACACTTCTATCATGGCTTTAGCTTTTAGCAGGCATTCTTCGTATTCTTTTTCAGGAATTGATAAAGCAGTTATTGCCCCACCAACCATAAAGGATAAATATTTTCGGCTATCATTATAAGTGATACTACGAATTACCACATTAAAATCAACATTTTTTTCAGGAGTAATGTAACCTACCGTTCCGGAGTAAATACCTCTTTTGGTGGATTCATATTTTTCTATCAGTTGCATGGCACTAATTTTTGGAGCTCCTGTCATGGAGCCCATCGGGAAAAGTGCTTGTATAATTTCTTTAAAAGTGGTATTTTCTTTTAACTCTGCCCTAACGGTAGAAATCATTTGGTGTACTTGCGGAAAGGTATAAATACCACAAAGTTCATCTACTTTTACAGAATCTTTTTGTGCAATTTTAGATAAATCGTTACGAACCAAATCTACTATCATTATATTCTCGCTACGTTCTTTTTGGTCGTTAAAAAGGGCTTTTTTTAGCTGTTCATCTTCTTGTTGGTCTTTACCTCTTTTTATAGTACCTTTTATAGGTTGAGAAATGATATCCTTTCCTGTTTTTTGAATAAATCTTTCGGGAGAAGCACAAAGCAAATATTTATCATCCTGTTTTACAAAACAAGAAAATGGAGTAGGCGATTTTTTATTTAATAAGAAATAATAGTCAATAGGATTAATTGCTACATTTTCAGCATAAAATTCCTGACAAAAATTTACTTCATAAATATCGCCCAACTGAATATGGTTTTTTAATGCTGATACATTAGCTAAATAGTCAGATTTAGTAATTCTACTTGTAACTGCGATAGGTTGATTTGCTTCAATATCAGTTAATTTGTAATTCGCAATGTTGTTGAGCATTTTATTGATTTCATTATTAGAATAGTGTTCGTTATTATAGTGTAGTTGACTATTTTCTCCTTCTAATACAAAGAGTAATTGTGGAGTAAAAAAATGTTTCTCAGGAAATTGAATTCCATCAGGATGATTAGAGCTTAATTTTTCAATCCGGTTTTTATAATCGTAGCTGATAAAACCAAATTGCCAACTGTTTTTGTCACATTTGTTGTTGTCAGAAATAGCAATAAAGCTTTTGGTTGAAGGGTGATTGCTGTTAAGAAAAACAACATTTTTTACATCGCTAAAATAGTGCAATAGTTGTTGCTCAAAAATAATTGTATTGGGTATTTTAATGTCTAAACAGTTCACTTACTTACGGAAACAAGTTGTAAATGTCATTTCTTTTAACAAATCTTGCTAAGATTACAGTATTATCTTCATAATAAAAGCCTAAACGGTAATCGCCTATTCTAATTCGGTAAGCTGTAGGGTGACCTTTCATTTTTTTAAGATTTTTAATGCTGT
>CAMPHX010000388.1 GCA_946886085.1 uncultured Flavobacteriales bacterium
AGTTAAATTTTCAACAAATTTTTAAAAATTCAACAAATTAAATTTTGTAATATTGCCACCAAATTAAAGTGCTTTATATGTTAGTCTTAAAATTTGGAGGAACATCTGTAGGTTCAGCTACCAGAATGAAAGAAGTAGCGAACCTTATTAATACTCCCGAAAGAAAAATAGTGGTACTTTCTGCTATGGCAGGAACAACCAATAGCTTGGTAGAAATTGCCGGATATCTGTATAAAAAAAATATTGAAGCAGCAAACGAGCAAATTAACGTATTAGAAAAGAACTACGAACAAGTGGTTAAAGAGCTTTATACTTCATCCACTTACAAGGAAAAAGGCTTAGAATTAATTAAATCTCATTTTTCTTATGTGAGGACTTTTACGCAAGATATGTTCACACTTTTTGAAGAAAAAGCCATATTGGCTCAGGGCGAAATGCTTTCAACCGCCTTATTTCACTATTATTTAGAGGAACAACAAATTTCATCTAGCTTAATTTCTGCACTAAACTTTATGCGAATTGATGAAGAAGGAGAACCTAATACTGCTTACATAAAAGAACATATCCAAAAAGAACTTACAGAACAGCCTTCTACTAATATATTTATCACTCAAGGTTTTATTTGTAGAAATACTTACGGAGAAATTGATAATTTAAAAAGAGGCGGAAGCGATTACTCAGCTTCATTAATTGGTGCAGCTACCAATGCCGAAGAAATTCAAATATGGACAGATATTGATGGTTTTCACAACAACGACCCTCGTGTAGTTGAAAAGACTAAACCTTTGTCAGGACTTTCTTTTGATGAGGCAGCTGAGCTAGCTTATTTCGGAGCAAAAATTTTACACCCATCAAGTGTATTGCCTGCAAAATTGGCTAACATTCCTGTAAGGCTAAAAAACACCATGCAGCCCGAAGCTCCCGGAACTATTATTTGTAACGAAACTCAAAAACAAGGCATAAAAGCTATTGCTGCCAAAGATGGGATTACTGCCATTAAAATTAAATCTGGAAGAATGTTATTGGCTCACGGTTTTTTAAGAAAAGTATTTGAAATTTTTGAGACCTACAAAACTTCTATTGATATGATTACTACTTCAGAAGTAGCTGTTTCGGTAACCATTGACGACACCAAATTCTTGAATGAAATTGTACAAGATTTAAAAAAATTTGGAACAGTAGAGGTAGATAAAGACCTAAGCATTATTTGTATTGTAGGAGATTTTATTGCCGAAAGTAAAGGATATGCGTTACAAATTTTTGGAGCACTAAAAAACATCCCATTAAGAATGATTTCCTATGGAGGAAGCTTTCATAATGTCTCGGTTTTGGTGAATACTGCAGATAAAAAAGAAGCATTACAATCACTACACAACACTCTTTTCTAATGAACTTTACACCATCAGAAATAAAAAGATTTGAGGAGTTAAAAACACCTTTTTATTACTACCAACTTCCCTTGCTGGAAGAAACCCTGCAATTGCTTACTTCTGAAGCCAAAAAATATAACTATCATGTACATTATGCTTTAAAAGCCAATGCTAACAACAACATTTTAGCAAAAATTAATGCTTATGGTTTAGGAGCTGATTGTGTTAGCGGCAATGAAATTTTAAAAGCTAAAGAATGTAATTTTTCATCAGATAGAATTGTTTTTGCCGGTGTAGGAAAATCTGATGAAGAAATAAATATTGCTTTAGACAACAATATTTTTTGCTTGAATTGTGAATCCATCCCGGAAATGGAAGTGATTAATGAATTGGCAAAAAAGAAAAACAAAATCGCTTCTATTGCACTGAGAATTAATCCGAATGTAAATGCTAAAACGCATCATTATATTACTACCGGATTAGAAGAAAATAAATTTGGAATTAATTTATGGGAGTTGGAAGATGTGTTGAAATCATTAGAACAACTCACTAATATTAAATTAATAGGATTACATTTTCACATAGGTTCACAAATAACTGATTTGTCTGTTTTTAAAGGTCTGTGTTTACGAGTAAACGAAATTCAAGAATGGTTTTATAATCATCATATTATTGTTGAGCATATAAATGTTGGTGGAGGTCTAGGAATAGATTATGAAAATCCAGAAATCAATAAAATTCCTGATTTTAAAACTTTTTTTAAACTTTTTAATGATGTATTGCAACTTCGCCCGAACCAACAATTGCATTTTGAATTGGGAAGAGCTGTTGTAGCTCAATGCGGAAATTTAATTACCAAAGTATTGTATGTAAAAAAAGGCATTAAAACTAATTTTGCTATTGTAGATGCCGGCATGACAGAGCTTATTCGGCCTGCCTTATACCAAGCAACACATAAAATATCTAACATTACTTCACAAAGTGAGCAAACAGAGCGATATGATGTAGTTGGTCCCATCTGCGAATCGTCTGATTGTTTTGCCAAAGCCTTAGATTTACCCGAAACCAAAAGAGGAGATTTAATAGCGATACATTCTGCCGGAGCTTACGGAGAAGTAATGGCATCGGCTTACAACCTTAGAACCATAGTAAAAGCTTACTATCTAGAGGTGTAGAATCTATTTCTTAATTTTTCTTAAAAATTGTGGTATAATATTTGCCAAACTGTTCCTATTTTTAAAAATGATATAAAGACTTATTAATTAGATATATTAATATTTATT
>CAMPHX010000389.1 GCA_946886085.1 uncultured Flavobacteriales bacterium
GTTTTTAACAAGGTAAATTTTGCTTACCGAATTGCTATTCAATTTTTTATTAGGAAATTAGCAGTCTTAATAAAAAGATGAGTAGCAATAAAATTCAGTTAATATCAATGTCCAAAAGCTTATGCTTAGTATTTTTTTTGAGTTTAACATTAATTGTTAATGCTCAAAGAGTTGGACTTGTATTTAGCGGAGGAGGTTCTAGTGGCATAGCACATGTTGGTGTTTTAAAAGCCTTAGAAGAAAACAATATTCCTATTGATTTTATTGCTGGTACATCTATGGGTGGTTTGGTTGCCGGGTTTTATGCAGCAGGCTATTCTCCTGAAGAAATAGAAGATATTTTTCTTTCCGATAAATTTAAAAATTGGGCTAATGGTCAGCTAGATGATAAGTATGTTTATTATCTTAGACAAAAAAAAGAAGATCCCTCATTATTTACTTTAAAATTAAACTTAGATACCATAATAGAAGTTAGTTTACCAACCAATCTTGTTTCTCCTTCGGCAATTAACTATGCTTTAATGCAATATTTAGCCCCAGCTTCTGCAAAAGCCAAAAATAATTTCGACAGTTTATTTATTCCTTATAGATGTATTGCTTCTGATATTATTTCAAAAAAACCTGTAGTATTAAAAAAAGGAGCCTTACCAACAGCTATTAGAGCAACAATGGCCTACCCTTTTTACTTATCTCCAGTAACTTATGAAAATCAATTATTGTTTGATGGTGGTTTATACAACAACTTCCCTTCTAATGTTATGTATAATGAATTCGATCCTGATTTTATTATAGGTAGTAATGTATCGTCTAATTTTTTACCCCCCAATGAAGACGATATTATTTCTCAAATAAAAGCTATTATCTCTAACGATACAGAGTACATAATCCCTTGCGAAGAATCTGTACTAATAGAGCCAGACACTGAGGATTTCTCTACCTTTAACTTTGACAATAATGAAGAACTAATAAGAATTGGTTATGAAGCTACTTTAAAAAAATTAGCATACATAAAAGAACATGTTTCAAGAAGAAGCGACTCCACTTATATTACAGAAAAAAGAAATACATACAAAAAAAGCCTACCTAAGCTAATTTTCGACAATATTCATGTACAAGGTCTTAAACCTTCACAAAACACTTACATAAAAAACTCAATTCGATTAAAAAAAGATACCCTAAATGCAGAAGATTTAAAATCTGAATACATTAAAGTTTCTTCAGATGACAAAATTAAATCTTTATACCCTGAAGCTATTTTTAATAATGAAACTAACAAGTTTAGCTTATTACTTAAAGCTAAAAAAGAAAGAAACTTTGTTGTCTCTTTTGGTGGTGTATTTTCTTCTCGACCAATAAACACAGGTTATTTAGGACTTCAATACAATGTTTTAAGAAAAAAAGCTTATTCATTTTTAGCCAGTACTTATTTTGGAAAACTTCATAACTCTGTTAGCGTTGGCTTTAGAATAGATTTTCCTAAACCATTACCTTTTTACTGGGTTACCACTTTTAATAATGATAGATGGGATTATTTTAGAAGTAACTCTACTTTTTTTGAAGATACCAGACCTTCATTTTTACGTAGTTCTGATTTATATGCTAAAACAGAAATAGGAATTCCTATTGGTTATAAAGGAAAAATTGCTATTGGTGGTACTGCAGGAGAATTAGATAATGAATATTATCAAACCAGACAATTTATTTCTACCGATACAACTGACAAAACAAGCTTTAGAAATGCAATTGGATTTATTAAATATGAAAGAAATTCTTTAGATAGAAAACAATATGCTACTGCAGGAAGTTTTTTTACTGTTGGAGCAAAATACATTAAAGGAAAGGAAAAAACCACTCCTGGATCAACCTCAATAATAAAAGATGTTACTAAAGAATATCATGAATGGTTTATGCTAAAAGCCACTTATGATAAATATTTTATACGAAATGGGAAAATTCGCTTTGGTATTTTTGGTGAAGGTGTGTATTCCGATCAAAGTTTTTTCGCAAATTATACTGCAAGTATTTTAACTTCTAATGCTTTTGCTCCACTTAGCGAAAGTAGAACATTGTTTCAAGAAAGGTTAAGATCTCATAGTTATGCTGCTGGTGGAATAAAAAACATTATTATGTTTAACAAGAACTTTCACTTACGTTTAGAAGGGTATATTTTCCAGCCGTATCAAAGAATATTTCAAAATGATTTTAATAAAGCTTCTTATGGTGTAGAATGGGCCTCAAGAGAATACATAGCCGCAACATCATTGGTTTACCACACTCCTATTGGGCCTATTGCTGTAAATGTAAATTATTACGACAGACAAGATGATCATTGGAGTTTTTTAGTACACTTTGGTTATTTAATCTTCCCAAAAAAGAACTTACATTGATATTATAAACTTTGTAAAGCTTAACACTATTGTCCAGAATACAACTCCTAGCAGCATAATTATTAATGTCTGACTATTTTTTTTAAAAAAACGAGTTGCCAAAAAACATCCCAAAGGAATTGAAAATAATAGTGGCGTTAATATTGAAATTCCTATTAATCCATATTTAGATTTTACATTAATTATTCTTCTGCTAGATCTAGAAAATATTTTTGATGGTGTTTTATCTTTTCTCCATCTATCCAATAATTTATCTATTAATTG
>CAMPHX010000390.1 GCA_946886085.1 uncultured Flavobacteriales bacterium
ATTTTAACCAATACCTTGTTTCTCGTGCTTCCTTTGATGAAATACTCATTTTAGCAATAAAATCTTTCTTAGAAATTCCAGCCGTTGCTTCTTCTATGTTAGCCCCAATAGAAGTTCCAGAGCGTAATAGCTGTTTACTCAAAACATACTCATTTTGATCAATCATTTTTTGGTATAATTTGATAATTATCAAACTAAACTCAAATGATTTTTCTTGAATTATGCTTTTTTTCATTGTAGTATTTTTATTCAAAATTCAACACTTAAAATTTCTAATTTCTAAGTACTTTTCCTGTTGTAATGATGCTTTGCAAACGTTCTAGTGTTTTTCGTTGCTGGCACAATTCCAAAAAGGCTTTGCGTTCCATGTCTAATAAATATTGCTCGTTTACTTCTGTGGGTTGAGATAAATTCCCTCCACACAAAACAAAGCCTAATTTTTCTGAAATCAACTGGTCGTGTTCTGAGATGTAATTCCCCGATTTCATAGAATTGGCTCCAACATAAACAATTCCCAACCCTTCGTTGCCTAATACTTTAATATCGTTTCGTTGAAGTGGCTTGGTGTATCCTTTTTCCGCTAAGTTGAGTGCTGCTTGTTTGGCATAACTCAATTGATGTTTTCTACTTACTATCCATTCGTCAGTTCCTCTTCTTAAATAGCCTAACTCAAAAGCTTCTTCGGCAGAAGTACCTACTTTTGCTTGTCCTACAGTTAAAAATCGGTTTCTTAATACATTTAATCGTATTCCATCACCATATTCATCTGAAGCTCTTAGGGCAAACTCTTTTGTTCCACCACCTCCGGGAATAACACCTACACCAAATTCTACTAATCCCATATAAGTTTCTGCATGAGCGATAACTTTATCGGCATGCATACTCATTTCGCAACCGCCACCTAAGGCTAAGTTGTGTGGAGCAACAATTACGGGAACAGAGGAGTAACGAACTCGCATCATGGTATCTTGAAAAGTTTTAATAGCGAAATTCAACTCATCATATTCTTGTTCGGCAGCCATCATAAAAATCATTCCTACATTGGCTCCTGCCGAGAAATTATCTCCATCATTATAAATTACCAATCCTTTATAGTCACTTTCAGCTAAATCTATGGCTTTGTTAATGCCTTCTATCACCTCAGCTCCTATGGTATTCATCTTAGTATGAAACTCCAAATTGATAATTCCATCTCCTAAATCAACTATGGTTGCTCCTGCGTTTTTCCAAACAGTATTTTCTTCTCTTAAGGTTTCTAATGATAATACTTCATCAGAACCCGGTACCATTTGATAACTTTTTGATTCAATATCGTAATAATATTTTGCTCCTTTTTCTACTTTATAGAAAGATTTAATTCCTGCTGCTAACATTTCTTTTACCCATGGATTTGGCGTAATGTCCATTTTTTCCATTTGATTTACCGCTTCTTCTACGCCAACTGCATCCCAATTAGCAAAAGGACCTAAGGCCCATCCAAAACCTGCACAAAGTGCATCATCTATCTTATAAATGGCGTCAGTAATTTCAGGGATTCTGTTTGAAACGTAAGCAAACAAGCCAAAAAATGACTTACGGTAAAACTCTCCTGCTTTATCTTGACCATTGATAAGCACTTTCATTCTTTCCTTTAAATCATCAATGGTTTTAGTCATTTCTAAGGTAGCAAATTTTACTTTTTGCGATGGTGCATATTCAAGCGTTGAAAGATTCAGTGCTTGAATTTCACTTTTCCCGTCATCCGTTTTAACTTTTTTGTAAAATCCTTGTTTTGTTTTTGATCCCAACCAATTATTTTCTACCATTTTGTTGATATAGCTTGGAATTTCAAAAGTGGCATTGGCTTCATCATTCGGACAATTATCTTTCGCCCCATTAGCAACATGCACCAAAGTATCCAAACCAACTACATCACAAGTTCTGAAAGTTGCCGATTTTGGTCGACCAATAACTGGTCCTGTCAATTTATCTACTTCCTCAACAGTTAAACCCATTTCGGTAACGGTATGGAATAAAGACATAATGCTGTACACACCAATTCTATTGGCTATAAATGCCGGTGTATCTTTACAAACCACTGTGGTTTTTCCTAAATAACGTTGACCGTAATCCTCTAAAAACGCCATTACTTCAGGGGAAGTTTTTGGCGAAGGAATTAATTCCAATAATTTTAAATAACGTGGAGGATTGAAAAAGTGCGTTCCACAAAAATGTTGTTGAAAATCTTCACTTCTTCCATCTAACATTAAATGTATAGGAATTCCAGAAGTATTGGTAGTAATAAGCGTTCCTGGTTTTCTGTATTTTTCTACATTTTCAAATACTTGTTTTTTGATGTCTAATCGCTCGATAACTACTTCAATTATCCAATCGCAATCGGCAATTTTAGACATATCATCATCCATGTTGCCAGTAGTAATTCTAGTTATATACGACTTACTGTAAATAGGCGATGGATTAGATTTTAGAGCAAATTGCAATGCATCGTTTACAATCTTGTTTCGAGCTGCTTTATCTTTTGATTCGGTTGCTTCTTTTGGCACAATGTCTAACAACAACACTTCCACGCCAATATTCGCAAAATGACAAGCAATTCTAGAGCCCATTACTCCTGAACCCAATACTGCTACTTTATTAATTTTTCTCATAT
>CAMPHX010000391.1 GCA_946886085.1 uncultured Flavobacteriales bacterium
AAATAATATAGAGCTATTTGTACATTCAGATTATTGTAAACCTAAATCGTGCGAAATTTGCACAAAAGTTGATTGTGATGTAAGAGTTAAACCTTTTATTCAGCAAATAGACTGGAACTTGAGCAATGTAGTTGATAATAAAAAACATCAGTTGTCAGAATAAATTGGAATCTTAAATCAAGATAAAGCTTTCAAAAAGAAGATTTTATACGTCATTTATAACATTATTACTCTTTATATTTGCACCCTTAAAAATATAACTATGGAAAAGAAATGGATTTATTTATTAGCAGTATTGATATCGTTTTCATTTATAAATGATAAACCTGCTTACCAACTATATAACGAAAAAGGTAAAAAAACCAACTATAAAAAACTTTTAAAAGCTACTGAGGAAGCTGATATTATCCTTTTCGGAGAATTACACAATAATCCGATTAACCATTGGCTTCAATTAGAATTAACTAAAGATGTTCATCAGCAAATTAATCAAGATATTGTTCTAGGAGCAGAAATGTTTGAAGCAGATGACCAAATGATTATAAACGAATACTTGTCCGGTAAGTATGATTATAAAATTTTTGCTAAAGAAATGAAACTTTGGCCAAATAATAAGACTGACTATCAACCATTAATGGACTATGCTTTAAAATATCAATTGAGTTTTATTGCGACCAATATTCCTAGAAGATATGCCAATATGGTTTATAAAGATGGTTTTGGACCATTAAACAGCTTAACAGATAAGGGAAGACAGTTTATCGCCCCGTTACCAATTGCTTATGATAAAGATTTGCCGGGTTACCAAAAAATGGTAGAAATGGCAGGAGGACACGGAGGTGAAAACTTACCAAAAGCTCAAGCCATAAAAGATGCTACTATGGCTCATTTTATTTTAAAAAATTGGAAAAAAGGTCAGACATTTATTCATTACAATGGGACTTATCATTCTAATAATTTTGAGGGAATAAGTTGGTATTTAAATCAAGAAAAAGGAGGATTAAAAATAATAACCATTGCTGCCGTAGAGCAAGACCAGTTAGATTCTTTATCTGTTGAAAGTATTGGTATAGCTGATTTTATTATCTGCACTCCAAGTACTATGACAAAAACACATTAATAAAGAATATTAGCTAAACCACATAGAAAACATCTACTAGTTTTTGATAGGGTTAAAAATTATTTTTTACCACTTCCCAAATTTTATCGGTAGCACCTACGCTATTTTTAATATATTTTGTAGCTGCATTTTTAGTGTCTTGTAGATTTTCTTTCATCATTAAGTGGTTTACTATAGCTATAAAATCATCTAAACTACCAATGGAAAAAGCTGCATAACTGTCAATTAATTCTTGAGCTTCATGAAATTTTTTGTGTTTTTCGCCAAATAGTACGGCATTACCAAAGCTAGCAGGTTCTAAAATATTATGTAAAGAGCCAGAAAAGCCACCACCAATTAATGCTATATCAGTATATTGATAACAGTTGGCTAAAATGCCAATATTGTCGATAATTAAAATATTGTGTTGTGTGGCATTTCTTTGGTTAGCTTCCGAGTAGAGTAGGTAATTGCTATCGAGTGTTGTTGTTAAGTTATCTATATGCGCTTTACTAACATCATGCGGAGCAATAATATAATTAAACTCCTTGTCGGTAGTTTGAATGTAAGTGCTAATAATTTCTTCTTCTTTTTCCCACGAACTACCTATAATTATAGTAGGTTTTTTATTGGTAAATTTTTCTATTATTGGCAATGGAGTGGGAGATTGAGAGTTTTCATAAACCCTATCTATACGGGTATCTCCACTTTGTGTAATATTATTAAAACCAATACTATTCAATAAATCTACTGAAGCTTTATTTTGTATAAAAAAGTGAGTAAAAAAAGAAAGCATTTTTCTGTTAAAACTTCCGTACCATTTAAAAAAGGGTTGATTAGCTCTAAAAACTCCGGAAATTAAATAAGTTGGAACAGTTTGTTTATTTAGAGCTGATAAATAAAAATACCAAAACTCATATTTAACAAAATAAGCTTGTTTAGGGTTTACCAACTTCATAAATTTTCTTGCATTTTTTTTACTGTCGATTGGTAAATAACAAACATAGTCTATCAAAGGATTGTCTTTACGGTATTCATAACCTGAAGGAGAGAAAAAAGTAATCAGCAATTTATACTCAGGATGAAGTTTTTTTATCTTTTCCATGAGTGGTTTGCCCTGTTCAAACTCACCTAAACTAGCACAATGAAACCAGATAATTTGATCTTCTTTTTTGATTTGCGTTTCAAGGTAAGGGAAACTATTTTTTCTACCTTTAAGCCATAGTTTGGCTTTGTGATTAAACAATGAAGCAATTCTAATAAGAATTGTATAGGAAAATAAGGCTATTTGATAAATTAATTTCATGCGTTTAACTCATTATTTTTCAGTAGTCACAGTATAGTCGTCTGCCTGTGTGTGTCAATTTTTTTTTATAATGGATGGATGTTTCATTGGTTGAAAACAAAGCTACTTATTTTTTACTGAGTTTTTCAAACACGGGTTTCAATACTGAAGGCATTATTTTTTTAATTGATTTTTAATCGAGATAAGAATTTAGTGTTATTATGTTCCTTGTTTTGATATAAAAAGTATATATA
>CAMPHX010000392.1 GCA_946886085.1 uncultured Flavobacteriales bacterium
CATCTAAAGCTTTAATTCTTTCTAAAGTTAAAATAAAAAATTTAGCTAATGGAGCTTTAATGGAATACACGTTAGTTTCTGAAAAAGAAGCAGATTTAAAGGCTAAAAAAATATCTGTAAACTCACCTATTGGAGAAGGTTTGTTAGGTAAAAAAGTTGGCGATGTTGTAGATATTAAAGTTCCAACAGGAGTAGTTAAATTTGAAATAATTGAAATTTCAAGGTGATGAGCACAATTTTTACCAAAATTATAAACGGTGAAATTCCATGTTATAAAATTGCTGAAAATGAAAACTTTTTGGCATTTTTAGATATTTCTCCTTTAGCCAAAGGTCATACTTTAGTAATTCCAAAAAAAGAAATAGATTATATTTTTGATATTGATAATCCAATCTATCAAGAATTGTGGAGTTTTGCACAAACTACAGCTAAAATGATTGAAAAAGCCATTCCTTGTGAAAGAATTGGTGTAGCAGTTATTGGGTTGGAAGTTCCACATGCTCATATTCATTTAGTTCCAATAAATAATGTGGGTGATATTAATTTTTCAAAAGAGAAACTTTCTCTTTCTGCAGATGAGATGAAAGAAATATGCGATAAAATTACTAAAGCGTAGTTTGTTTTATTTCTAAGATTATTTTCAACAAGCCTAACTTTTTAGTTTATTCTTAATAACTTTGCATTTCGTTTTCAATCAGAGTTAAAGATAATGAGTGATCCCATCAAACATGAGTGTGGAATAGCGTTGGTAAGACTATTAAAACCACTAGAATTTTATATTGAAAAATATGGAACATCAATGTATGCATTAAACAAAATGTATTTATTGATGGAAAAACAACATAATAGAGGTCAAGATGGAGCTGGACTAGTTAATATAAAATTTGATGTTGAACCAGGTGACAGATATATTAGCAGATACCGTTCAAATGATAGTCAGCCTATAAAACATATTTTTGATAAAGTGAACAATAAGTTCAGAAAAGCTTATCAAAAACATCCTGATAAATTAAAAGATGTAAAATGGATGAAAAAAAATGTACCATTTACAGGAGAAGTTTTTTTAGGACATTTAAGATACGGAACTTATGGTGGTAATTCTATTGAAAATTGTCACCCATTTTTAAGACAAAACAACTGGATGACCAAAAACTTGGTTGTAGCCGGAAACTTTAACCTTACTAATGTAGATGAACTTTTTGATATCTTGGTGGATATTGGACAGCATCCAAAAGAAAAGTCAGATACCGTTACTGTAATGGAAAAAATCGGTCATTTTTTAGATGTAGAAAATCAAGAAATTTTTGACAGATATAAAGCTCAAGGCTATTCAAGAAAAGAAATTTCATCACTAATTGCTAAAGAATTAGATATTCAAAAAATACTTAAAAACTCTGCGGCAGATTGGGATGGAGGTTATGCTATGGCAGGATTATTAGGGCATGGAGATGCTTTTGTGTTAAGAGACCCATCAGGAATCAGACCTGTTTTTTATTATTATGATGATGAAGTGGTTGTGATTACTTCAGAAAGACCGGCAATTCAAACTGCTTTTAATATTAAGGTAGAAAATATTAAAGAGATTAAACCCGGACATGCTTTAATTGTTAAGAAAAGTGGTGATATTCAAGAGAAACTTGTTAGAGAACCCCTAGAAAAAACAGCTTGTTCTTTTGAGCGAATTTATTTTTCAAGAGGAAGTGATATAGACATTTATAAGGAAAGAAAACAATTAGGAAGAAACATCTGTACTCAAGTATTAAAAAGCATAGATAATGATATGAAAAATTCAGTATTTTCATTTATTCCTAATACTGCTGAAGTTTCTTTTTATGGAATGATGAAAGGAATGCAAGATAAGTTGAACAAAGTAAAACAACAGAAGATTCTTGCTTTAGGAGATGATCTTACTGATGAAAAACTTAAAGAGATACTTGCTTTAAGAAATAGAATTGAAAAGATAGCCATTAAAGATGCCAAATTAAGAACATTTATCACACAAGATGATGATAGAAATGATTTAGTAACGCATGTTTACGATATCACCTATGGATCTGTAAAACCGAATGATAATTTGGTCATTATTGATGATTCTATTGTAAGAGGAACTACCTTAAAACAAAGTATTTTAAGAATTTTAGACAGATTAAATCCAAAGAAAATAGTAGTTGTTTCTTCTGCTCCGCAAATTAGATATCCTGATTGTTATGGTATTGATATGGCAAAGCTAGGCGATTTTATCGCATTTCAAGCGGCAATTGCTTTGTTACAAGACACTAATCAACAACATATTTTAGAGGAAGTTTATAAAAAATGTGTAGAACAACAAGATGTACCAAAAGAGCATATTAAAAATTATGTAAAAGAGATTTATGCTCCTTTTACAGCAGGTCAAATTTCAAAGAAGATTACCGAGTTGCTTACTCCAGAGGATATGAAAGCAGAAGTTGATATTGTTTTTCAAACTATTGAAGGCTTACACGATGCTTGTCCAAATCATACAGGGGATTGGTACTTTACAGGTAATTATCCTACTCCCGGAGGAAACAAAGTGGTAAATAAAGCACTTATTAATTATTTTGAAAATAAAAACGAAAGAGCATATTAATATTGTCAAAAGGTATAATTATTT
>CAMPHX010000393.1 GCA_946886085.1 uncultured Flavobacteriales bacterium
ATATAACAAAATGAGAAAGTCAAGAGCAAAAAAGAGAGTATTACTTCCAGACCCTAAATTTAGTGATGTTTTGGTAACACAATTCGTTAATAATTTAATGTTGGACGGTAAGAAGAGCGTTGCATTTAAACTATTTTATGACGCACTAGAAATTGTAGGACAAAAAGTTACTGAAGAGAATAATTTAGATGTCTTTAAAAAAGCACTTAAAAATGTTACTCCGGGAGTTGAAGTACGAAGTAGAAGGATTGGAGGGGCTACTTTCCAAATTCCACAGCCAATGAGAGATTAAAGACAAGATTCTAAGGGTATAAAGTGGTTGATAGGATACGCTAGAAAGAGAAATGAAAAAACTATGGCCCAGAAATTAGCCGGAGAAATAGTTGCAGGATTTAAAGAAGAAGGTGCTGCTTTCAAGAAAAAAGAAGATACGCATAGAATGGCAGATGCTAATAAAGCATTCTCTCATTTTAGATTTTAAAATACAAAAAAGTAATTTACCATGGCTAGAGATTTAAAATATACGAGAAATATAGGTATTGCGGCACATATTGATGCCGGAAAAACTACCACAACCGAAAGAATACTTTTTTACGGTGGAGTAAGTCATAAAATTGGAGAAGTACATGATGGTGCTGCTACAATGGATTGGATGGAGCAAGAACAAGAAAGAGGTATTACTATTACTTCAGCTGCTACTACTTTAACTTGGCCTTATAGAGGAGATAATTATCATGTAAATATTATTGATACTCCTGGTCACGTTGATTTTACAGTTGAGGTAAATCGTTCGTTAAGGGTATTGGATGGATTAGTATTCTTATTTAGTGCTGTTGATGGTGTAGAGCCACAATCAGAAACTAACTGGAGGCTAGCTAATAATTACAACGTTCCAAGAATTGGTTTTGTAAACAAAATGGATAGATCAGGAGCTGACTTCCTTAACGTTTGTAAGCAAGTAAGAGGGATGTTAGGTAGTCATGCTTTACCATTACAATTAAATATTGGTGCTGAAGATGATTTTAAAGGAGTTGTTGATTTAATTAATTTCAAAGGAATTGTTTGGAATGAAGATGATTTCGGAATGACTTTTAATGAAGTTGAAATCCCTGCAGATATTATTGATGAAGCAAGAGAATTAAGAGGTAAATTATTAGAAGCAGTTGCTGAATTTGATGAAACCTTAATGGAAAAATATTTTGAAGACGAAAACTCATTAACAGAAAGAGAAATTCTTGATGCATTGAGAGAGGCTACCATCTCAGGAAAAGTTGTTCCTATGATGTGTGGATCTTCATTCAAAAATAAAGGGGTACAAGCAATGTTAGATATGGTAATGGAAATTTTACCTTCTCCATTAGATCAAGAAGCAATTGTTGGTATTAATCCAAAAACAGATGCCGAAGAAAAAAGAAAGCCTTCAGTAAATGAACCATTTGCTGCATTAGCATTTAAAATTGCTACAGATCCTTTTGTAGGAAGATTATGTTTTACTAGAGCATATTCTGGAAAATTAGATTCTGGCTCTTATGTTCTTAATACTAGAACAGGAAATAAAGAAAGAATTTCTAGAATTTTCCAAATGCATGCCAACAAACAAAATCAAATTGATTGTTTGATGGCTGGAGATATTGCAGCTGTTATCGGATTTAAAGATATTAAAACAGGAGATACATTATGTGATGAAAAACACCCAATAGTGTTAGAATCTATGGTATTCCCTGAACCGGTTATCGGTATCGCTATCGAGCCTAAAACTCAAGCAGATGTTGATAAATTAGGCGTTGCACTTTCGAAATTATCGGAAGAAGATCCTACATTAACTATTCATACTGATGAAGACTCAGGTCAAACTGTATTAAGTGGTATGGGTGAGTTGCACTTAGAAATTATCTTAGATAGATTAAAAAGAGAATTTAAAGTAGAATGTAACCAAGGTCAGCCTCAGGTAGCATATAAAGAAGCGATTACAGGAACTGTTGATCATAGAGAAGTTTACAAAAAACAATCTGGTGGTAGAGGTAAATTTGCGGATATAGTATTTACTGTTGAACCACAAACAGACCCTGAAAAATTAGGACTTGAATTCGTTAATGAAATTAAAGGTGGTAATATTCCTAGAGAGTTTATACCTTCAGTTGAAAAAGGATTTAAAGAAGCAATGAAAACAGGTGTGTTGGCTGGTTACTCTGTAGATAGCTTAAAAGTAACATTAAAAGATGGATCTTACCACGCAGTGGATTCTGATGCATTATCTTTTGAGGTTGCTGCTAAAATGGCTTATAGAAATGCATTACCTAAAGCAGGACCAATTTTATTGGAACCAATAATGAAATTAGAAGTTGTTACTCCAGAAGAAAACATGGGTGACATCGTAGGAGATTTGAACAGAAGAAGAGGTCAGGTAGAAGGAATGGATGACAGAGCAGGAGCTAAAATCATTAAAGCTAAAGTGCCATTGTCAGAAATGTTTGGATATGTTACTTCATTAAGAACAATGTCATCAGGTAGAGCAACATCAACAATGGAGTTCTCACACTTTGATCCATGTCCGAAAAATATTGCTGATGAAGTAATTGCTAAAGTAAAAGGTAAAGTAGAAGCATAATAATTT
>CAMPHX010000394.1 GCA_946886085.1 uncultured Flavobacteriales bacterium
ATTTATTATCTATTTTATATTAAAGTAAGAGTAATAGGATTGGTATAAAACACCTACTCTTTAATAAACAAAAAGTCGCTGCCGGGCTCGTTGTTGCCAAACTCTCCAAATCGGGGTTGAGGATCTACTTTTTCTATGTAAGAAAGAATTTCGTTAATGGTTAAAATACCATCTTCACCGCCATAACTTCTTAAGGCTTCTAAAAATTTACGGGTAAAAGGCGAGTGTTGTCCCGGACGTCCATCAGGCACATATTCTTTTCCTCCCGAGCTTAAGTACAATCGGGTTTTGTACTTCATTTTACGTTGGATAAAGTCTTCTTTTTCCACATCTTTATACATGCCTGTAGAGCGACTTGCAGAAGCAATTATTGGGTCAAAAGTTCCCCCAAAACAAGCATCTAAACTTAAAAAAATATGTTCGCAAGGAATATTATTTACTACCGTTCGTAAATTGCTGTGCGACAAAAATGAAGTGTGAGCAATGTCATCTGCTTTAGAGTCTTTGGCGATTAAATAACCTTCTTTAAAAACATCATCATAATACCCATGTCCGGCAAAAAAGATAAACAGTTGGTCATTTTCTCCATAAGGAATCATAGCATAAGTTTTCAGTTTTTTCAAGATATCATCCAGCTTGGGATTGCTTAGCACTTCCACCACAAAACCATAATCTTGCGATAAATCTTTGGCAATTTCTCCCACATCAATGGTTGGATTTATCAGATTATCAAACGCATCATACTCGCTAATGGCAATTAATAGAGCGTAGTTGGTTTGTTTTTTTACAGAATCCGTTTGTGCCGTAGTATTGTTGGGTAAAATAACGGAAGAAGTAGTACTGTTCTGAGCAGCTTTTTGTTTTTTAAGGTGTTCAAAATTAAATGGATTTTCGGATGAACTAATGTCGTAAGTTTTTTTAGTGCTTGGATGTACCAGCTTAAAATTACTGTATTCAAAATGTACATCATTCTTTTTTTTGATTTTATCTGCTGAAATAAACGCCTTGTTAGCATTAGCTTTCAGTTCTTTGGCTTCGGCTCTGGGAATAGCAACACTCGCTTCGGTATTGCAAAATTCTATGTGATAAATTTCTTTATCGGCATCGTATTTTTTAAGTGTTAACTTAAGTTGAGCTTGGTTGTTGGCAGCTTTTGAAAAGCCAAAAGTAGCTTCTTGTTTTTCCTGAATTTTTGCTAAAATAACCGAACGAGCTTTTAGCAATCTTTCCCAATATTCTTTGCTGGTTTCAAACTCATCTTTTGGAGCTGCCAAATTTTTATCCAAGCCTTTTATTATTTCTCTAGAAAAATCTTCTGTAAGGATGCTTTTTTGCGAAAAGGTTAAACTATTGCCCAAATAAGCTACTATTTTAGAAAAATTAGAACCGCTAATGCCTTTAACATCCCAAATAATAGCGGTGTGGTTTTCTCCGCAACTTACTAACTTCTTACCATCTAAACTGTAGTTTAAGGATAAGATATACGCATTGTGCCTCGGAAATTTTTTGCCTTCTGTCCAACCGTTTTTTTGCTTTAAATACGTTTCGATGATGGAGCCATTTGCCAACACAACGCTTTTGCCATCGGGGGAATATTTGACATCTTTTATTCTACCGATTTTTACTTTTAAAGAATCTTGCAAAGTAAAGTTTTTACCCGTGAGTTGATACTTCCAAAACATATCAGAAGTTCCTGCAATAAAAGTGTTTTCGTAAGGATGAACATCTAAATAATTTAATCCCCAATGCGTAGTAGGAAGTGTTTGCAAGAGTTCGTAAGTTTCATTATTTTGTTGATACACGCTAATGTTGGCTGCTTCGCCACATAGCATTAAAAATTCATCTTTATAAGAAAAAACAGCATCGTAAACTCTTTTCTCGCCTTTAATCTCCTGAATTTCTATCCATTTATCATCTTTCAATTCAAAAATTTTAGCTGAATTATCTATGCTTGTAGAAACAAAACGATTGCCTTGATGATTGAAGTTGATGGTTACAATTCTATCGCTGTGGGCAGTAAGTAACTGTTCTACTTTTTGGGTAATAAGGTTGTAAACAGCAATATCGCCAATGGAATTAAACCTGCCAATAAGCAAATATTTTTCGTTGGGAGAGAATGCTATTTTGCAAGAAGACCTATCATAAAGCGTATCGCCAACATGCGAGTAAAGTAAATTATGGAATTGATCAAAAAGAAAAACTTTGTTTTTATCGGAGGTGTAAGCAAAGTAGGTTTGAAAAGGCGAATACTGGGCCTCCATAATGTAGCCATTGCTTTCTATTATTTTGCTTTCATTGATGCTAATTTGAGCCAAAAAAGCTTGAGGCAAAAGTGTACATAAAACACAAAGGACAATTAATTTTTTCATTTAAAGCAGAATGAAATTATTTTTATATACAAACATACTAATCTTTAACCGCAAAGGAGCAAAGACGCAAAGAATTTATCTATGTTCTATTTAATGGAACACGGATAACGCTGATGAAGCGGATATTTACCGATATTGTTGTAAAAGGTTAAAGATGGGGTTTTTTGATGGGGTGTGGGTTATTTTTTATATATTTGGAGAATAGTAAATTGGGTAAAAATTAGACTTCAATATATAAG
>CAMPHX010000395.1 GCA_946886085.1 uncultured Flavobacteriales bacterium
ATTCTACGCTTAGTTAGTTTTCCCATAAAAACCTAACAGGTTTTTGAAACCTGTCAGGTTTAAGCAAGGGTTTTACTTCTCTTTTCCTTCTATTTTATTTCTAAATACAAACTTACCGTCAAACTCATCCAACACTATTTCTGATGCCGGAGTTACTTTCCCTGCTAAAATTTCTTTAGAAAGTTCATTCAGCACATTTTTCTGAATTACTCTTTTTACAGGTCGTGCTCCAAATTGAGGGTCGTATCCCAATAATGCAATTTTATGAATTGCTTCATCTGTAGCAGTAAGTTTAATATCATTTTTAGCGACCATTTTAGCCAATAAATCCAATTGTAATTTTACCACTTGATAAATATCTGCTTCACTTAGCGGAGTAAACATGATGGTTTCATCAATTCTGTTTAACAACTCTGGTCTGATGGTTTTTCTAAGTAAACCCATCACTTCTAATTTAGTTTTCTCTACCACACTTTCTCGGTCTATTTTTCCCATGTTTTCAAAACTTTCTTGTATAATATGTGAGCCTAAGTTAGAAGTCATGATGATAATGGTATTTTTAAAATTCACCACTCTACCTTTATTATCGGTCAACCTTCCGTCATCTAATACTTGTAATAAAATGTTATACACATCTGGATGAGCTTTTTCAATCTCGTCTAACAAAATTACAGAGTAAGGTTTTCTTCTAACTGCTTCTGTAAGCTGACCACCTTCATCATAGCCCACATATCCTGGAGGAGCACCAATCAATCTCGAAACAGAATGTTTCTCTTGGTATTCACTCATATCTATTCTGGTCATGGCATTTTCATCGTTGAATAAAAATTCGCTCAATGCTTTTGCCAACTCTGTTTTTCCAACTCCTGTTGTTCCTAAAAAAATGAAAGAACCGATAGGTCTTTTTTCATCTTGCAAGCCTGCTCTACTTCTTCTTACGGCATCGGCAACAGCTGTAATTGCTTCTTCCTGACCAACTACTCTTTTGTGCAATTCATCTTCCAAACGAAGTAATTTTTCTCTTTCCGTTTCCAGCATTTTAGTTACTGGAATCCCTGTCCATTTAGAGACTACTTCTGCAATTTCTTCAACAGTTACTTCTTCTTTAATCATTTTTGATCCTGATTGCATCTTAGCTAAATCTGCTTTAAAAGCTTCCAACCTTTCTTCCGCTTCTTTGGTTTTTCCGTAACGTATTTCAGCCACTTTACCATAATCTCCACTTCTTTCTGCTTGTTCGGCTTCGTATTTTAAATTTTCTAATTCTTCCTTCGCTTTTTGAATGCCTTCCACGACTTCTTTTTCTGCCATCCACTTGGCATTTAAGCTATTTTTTTCTTCATTCAAATTAGCTAACTCCTCTTGAATTTTAGCCAATTTTTTATCATCTTTTTCTCTTTTTATCGCTTCACGCTCAATTTCTAGCTGCATAATTTTACGTTCAATCTCATCCAACACTTCTGGTTTAGAATTAATTTCCATACGCAATTTAGAAGCTGCTTCATCAATTAAATCGATGGCTTTATCGGGCAAAAATCTATCAGTAATATAACGTTGAGAAAGTTCTACAGCCGAAATAATGGCTGCATCTTTAATCTGCACTTTATGGTGATTTTCGTATTTTTCTTTAATCCCTCTCAAAATAGAAATAGCATCCTCTGTAGTTGGTTCGTCTATCATCACCTTTTGAAAACGTCTTTCCAAGGCTTTATCTTTCTCAAAATATTTTTGATATTCATTTAAGGTAGTTGCTCCAATCGCTTTTAATTCGCCTCTTGCCAAAGCGGGCTTTAAAATATTGGCAGCATCCATGGCTCCTTCTCCTCCTCCGGCTCCCACCAAGGTATGGATTTCATCAATAAACAATACGATATCTCCTTCAGCTCCAATTACTTCTTTTACTACTGATTTTAACCGCTCTTCAAATTCTCCTTTATATTTCGCTCCAGCAATTAATGCTCCCATATCCAAGGCAAAAATTTGCTTGTTTTTAAGATTTTCAGGAACATCTCCCGAAATTATTCTGTGTGCCAATCCTTCTGCAATAGCGGTTTTACCAACTCCTGGCTCTCCAACTAAAATAGGATTATTCTTAGTTCTTCTCGATAATATTTGAAGTACTCTTCTAATCTCTTCATCTCGACCAATAACCGGGTCTAACTTGTTTTCTTTAGCTAATTCATTTAAGTTTTTAGCATATTTTTTCAATGAATTATATTGCTCTTCCTGACTTTGAGAAGTAACCTTTTCGCCTTTTCTCAACTCCTGAATGGCTGCTTTCATCTCTTTTTCTTTGATGCCATTGTCTTTCATAAATTGAGCAACAGTATCTCCAGCATCGAGCAATGCCAATAATAAATGTTCTATGGTTACATATTCATCTTTAAATTCTTTTAAGTAAGCGGTAGCTTTTTGTAATGCTTTATTTGCATTTTGCGATAAGTATTGGTTTCCTCCAGAAACTTTTGGGTAAGATTCCACAATTTTATCTAAAGTCTGTTTGAATACATTGGTGTTAATGCCCAATTTGCTTAAAATAAAAGGAGCTACATTCTCATCCACTTCCAATATTCCTTTTAGGATATGTCCTGTTTCTATAGCC
>CAMPHX010000396.1 GCA_946886085.1 uncultured Flavobacteriales bacterium
GAATATTGACCACCTTTTAATTACTATAACTCGCAACTGTTTTTTTTATATATTTGTACTTACATTTATTTAATAAAAATGACCTTTATCAAGATAGATAATATATTTTTTCTCAAACAATATAAATGTTTTACTTTTGATTTGAAGAATTGTACATTTTTGATAATGAGGTTGTTTACAATGATATTAGTTTTAACTATTACAATAAGTGTTTACGGACAATTAGGAACTGTTTCAACACCTTCGTTTAATACGTTTCAAAAAATTAATGCTTCTCATTCATATAGTTCTGCTCCTACAACTAATTATACAACCCCACTAAATAATAACTCGGTACAGATGTATAATAACCAACAAAATATGTCGGTTGAGGAAAAGAACCGAATGGTAATGAAAATGATGAATCCTAATGCCAAACCACCACCAACCCAAGCAGAGATTAAAGCCGACCTTGAACGCAAAAGAACAACAGTCCAGTATTATCAATCTAAACAAGAACAGCAAAAGCAAATGATTTATGCTATTGTAAACGAAGACAAAAAATATCCTTTTGCAAAAATCTATTCATACAACAAACATGGTAAATACCAATTCGCCAATCCAAATTCCGCTACTTATCAAAAACATATTGATTACTATATCAAGGCGTACAATGAACTTAATAAAATGCTCACCGGAGAAAAAACGTTAAGTGTTAAAGATGCTATTTACCATGTTGAAAATGCTTATTTGGCAGGAGGATTAAGTTCAAAACAATATAACGATTATGTTAACCATTACCAACACCGTGTAAAATTAGTGGCTAAGAAATATAAATTAGACTTGACTAATAACATTGCTTTGCAATTTGCCATTCAAAAACTTTACAACGATACCATTTATGACCCTAAAACGCAAAAACATATTCCACCTCTAACGTATGATTTTGGAGATATAATGGGAGATAAAGACTATAAACAGCTATTTGTTTCAAAACTAATGGCAACAGGAAAAGGGCAATGTCATTCTATGCCATTGTTACATAAATTATTAAGTGATGAGTTTGGGGGTGAAGCCTATTTAGCTTATGCACCTGCACACAGTTACATACAGTTTAAAGACGATAAAGGTCGTTTTGTCAATTTTGAGACTACCAACGGCAGTCTTACCACTAACAGTTTTGTTGTAGGTTCAGGTTATATTAAGTCCGAAGCCATTCTCAATAAGATATACACCAAAGAAGTAAACACCAAACAATTAATTGCTCAATTATTAGTTGAATTAGCAAACTCGTTTAAACATAAATTAGGATATGATAATTTTATGGGAATATGCACAACAACGGCATTAAAATACTATCCCAATTGTATTGCCGCTTATATGGAAACAGCCAATTTAGAAACTGCAAAGTTGGATAAAACTTTATTTGATGCAGGTTATCCAACTTATAATGAGTTGCCAAAACATCCTAAAGTAAAAGAGCAACTGGATTTTGTTACAGCAATGTATAATCAAATTGATAAACTAGGTTATAGCACTATGCCAAAAGAAGCTTACGATGAATGGTTAAAAAGCTTAGGAGAAGAAAAACAAAAGCAAGAAAATGAAAAATTAAGAATACAATTAAATTTCAACAAATTTGAATAAACAGATTTACATATTTGCTATTACATTTTTTCTTTCTTATACTGTTAAAGGAACAACTGACAGTACTCAATATTATTACCAAGAAGCTTATAATAAAATAATAGCAATGCTTAACGGAACAGAAGCCATAAGCTTTAAAGATGCTGTTTTTCATGTCGAAAATGCCTATACTGATAACCAACTAAGTTACTCTTTATTTGATGCTCAAATAAAAACTCTTTCACAAGTGGTAAGGAAAGTTGCACAAGCTAATGAAGATAACTTTGTATATGATTACAAAGACCGACTGAAGATATTATATCACGCATCCTTATTTCATGTAATGACCGATACTGTTAATTTTATATTTGGAACAGATACTACTGTAAACAAACATTTACCATTTACTTATGATTTCTTTGATATACAAGGAAAGAATGACTGGACAAAGATGTTTGTAACGAAACTATTATTTTCAAAGGAAGGAAACTGCCATTCTTTACCTTATTTGTATAAAATACTAGCTGAGAATTTGGAATTAGAAACTCATTTAGCATTAGCCCCTAACCATATGTACATCAAACATCGGTCAGAGAAAACAGGAATGTATAATACGGAACTAACCAGTGCTGCCTTCCCGATAGATGCTTGGCTAATGACATCAGGGTATATTCATTTAAACGCTATCGAAAGTGGAATATATATGCAAGCACTAGACGATAAACAATCGCTTGCTTTGTGCTTAATTGATTTAGCACAAGGCTATCAAAAAAAATCTGGGAAAACCGATGATGAATTTATAATGAAATGCTGTGAAACAGCGTTACAATATCATCCTAATTATATAAATGCCTTATTGCTTAAAGCAGAAATATTCAAAAGCAGATTTGATAAGCATTTGAAAGCAAATAACGTTGAACACGCTACACAGGTATTTCACATACCAGAAGCTAAACAACTGTTTGAAGATTACGAAACCCTGATTGTTCAAATACAC
>CAMPHX010000397.1 GCA_946886085.1 uncultured Flavobacteriales bacterium
AGCATACTGCAAATAATAGTTTAGTTTTTTTGGTTAACGATATTGTTTTTGAAGAATGGGAGAGAAATAGGGAAAATAGAGAGAATCAAATCAAAGAACTATCAAATAGACTTACGGCATATAATAAAAACTTAGACATTATTAAACCTATTTTAAATGGTGAAGAAGATGCTTCTATAGAAATGCTTAAAGGAAAGGTCACTTATGAATTAGAGTCAAAAATAAAACAACATCAGGAACACATCAAAGAAGTAGAAAACTTCCTTAAGACCAAAACTGAGAAAATTGATATACAAGATGCTACAAAGGTTTTGGCTACTGATATGGCTGTTAGGAAAAAGGCACCATTTATAGGTGAAAAAAAGAATAGTATGGCCGATGCTTTAATTCTGCTCAGTTCAATTGAATATATCAAGCGAAATTTAACGTTTGAGTTGCCATTTGATGATGAAAAGACTTTAATGTATCCAGAATCATATTTTGTTTCAAGTAACAAAGGAGATTTTAGTGATCCCGATAATAGAGAAAAAATACACCCCGATTTAAAACCAATAATTGATTCAACTCAAACTCAGTTTTATTATACATTGGGGCAACTTATTAGGTCAATTGAAGAAGAGTTTTTGACAGAAGAAGAAGAAGAAATATTGCAGTTTGAGCATGATGAACATTATACATCTTGTGATTTTTGTGATCAACCCTATGATAGTGTTTATATATCTGATCCATTTTTTGTTCTTGATGAGAATAAAGTAAAAACTGATGATACTCAGTTAGAGTTATCTTATGAAGGAACTGATGGAATTAAGAAGCCCAAGCTAGAACAAAAAGATTATGAATCGGAGATTAGGGAAGCACATTGTAATTACTGTAGTGCTGAATATATAGTATGTGAATGTAGTGAATTTACTTTCGTAGAAGAATATAACGAGGTATTTGAGTGTAGTGGTGAATGTGGAAATTTCTTCATTATAAATGCAGAGATAGACCGAAAAGGACTTGTTCACAGTAAAGATTATGAAATAAAAAAACGACCTGTTATTTGCCAGAAATGTGGTAGAAGTGATGTTCCAATGTTTAGAGATACAGATATATGTGAAGAATGTGAAAACTTCTATTCATATGAAAACTGAATTTTCAACTATTATGTTAAATAGAAAGAGTGCGTTGAAGCATATTTTCTTCTTGAACTTTTCTTTGGTTCCCCATAATCGCTAAACTGAAGTGTTAGCACGGTGGTGTTAGGTAATATTCCAAGCAAATGCTTGAAATAGATAGGAGAATAAACTCTCCAAATACGTCCAACACTTTACCAATCTTGAGTTAATGAAAGGTTAGAATTAAAATACACAACAGCCGCTATTATCATTCCCAGAGCTATTATAATAAGTAACACATAGGTTCTGCGTTGTTTCCACAATAACTTTTGGTTGAGTTTAGTCCATATATACCTTAATATATTCATACGCACTAATTTACGCAAATAAAATGAGCTTGCAAAAATCTCTTAACATAATAGCTAACTGATATAAGTCTTTCAACAAGGATAATTACCGCTCCATCTTTCCACTATTTTTCTGTCAATAATTTTTCCTTCGTCAATTACGATAACTTGATGGACATACCGAGTTCCGCAGCTTAAATAACTGTAGAATATTTCATAGGTGCCTTCTTCGATTTTTTTAACCGAAACTATTTCTTTTAAATCCTCCGCATCCGGTTGACTGATTTTTTTTCCTGGCGAAGGTATGCTATAACTGCCATTGCGAATAATATTCTCTGTAAAGATGAGCTGATAAACAATTGTCGCCTCACTTATTGTCATTCCCGATTTTGAAAACCTATCTGCCATTCTTTCGCCAAATTCATAAAACCCTTTCACATTCTCCTGCGTGTCCTTTTTATTACGCGAGAGAGGATATTGTTGAATAGCTCTTTCTCTGGGTTTGAGTTTTAAAATAATTTCAGGATTTTTCCATTCCTCCTGAATGTAAGGAACAGTAAAAGAAAGATAAAGCAAGGAAACCAAAAGTAGCAAGAACTTGTTCATGTTTAATGTTTTTATCATTCAGACAAAATTAATGCCGAATTTATTTGATAGGTTCTGCGTTGTTTCCACAGTAACTTTCGGTTGAGTTTAGCCCATATATATCTTAATATATTTATACGCAATAATATACACAAATAAAATGAGCTTGCAAAAATCTTTTTTTGCAGCCATTGGCTGCACAATTGAATTGCCCCTACATTTGGAAGGGGAGAGGAGATATTAGTTTTTGGTGCAACATTTATATGCATATTTTCGTAACTTTGGGGTAATTATGAATGATTCAAAGAAAAATAAGCCGTATTTTACTAAACGTATTTTAATACGTAAGTCAACAGAAGCGTTTCAAGAGGCTTCAGAAAAAGCTATGGAACTTTTGGGTTATATTGTTGTTGCTAGAGAAGGATGGGTGGTGAAAGAATACAAGGATGGAACTGTTGAGAAAATTGAGAAAATTGAGGTAAACAACAAAAATCAAAAACTAATCCTTGACTAAAGAAGTATTAAGAATGAGGGTTTTCGCTGGTCCAAATGGATCTGGGAAAAGTAC
>CAMPHX010000398.1 GCA_946886085.1 uncultured Flavobacteriales bacterium
TAACAAATTTTATTACGCAGAACTACGTAATACAACCAACAATAAATACGATAAAAATGAGATTTAAACTTCTACGCTAACAACAAAACCTGCGTATTTTCTGATGTTGAGTACAATGCCATTTTCAAACATTAAGTATTGTCCTTTAATGCCCACCAACTTTCCTTCGTACTCAGGTACTTTTTCGAAACCTATACTTTTTACTTTTACAGGATAATGTAACACAGGAAAATTCATGTGAACAATTTCACTTTTAGGAAGGAGATACTCATGATAAGCTTCATTAACCAACATCCCTACCTTATCTCTTTCGGCAATTAAGTCAATATTGGGTTGCAAATTTTTAAGCATTTGTTGCCAATTGGTTTTATCGTCCATATGTTGCTTCAAACTAACCTCTATCATTCCTGCTAAATAACGATTAGGTGTTTCTGCTAATTTTATAGCTTGTGAAGCTCCTTGATCTATCCATCTGGTGGGGACTTGTGTATGTCGGGTTACCCCTACTTTAATTCCACTTGTAAGTGATAAATAAACAATATGGGGCTGCAATTGTGCAGCTTGCTCATACACCAAATCCCTATCTTCAATACCTAAATGTGCTTGTGATTTTTCAGGGTGAATAATCCAGTCAGCAGCTTCGGGAGCATCTCTAAAACAAGGATAGCAAAAACCTTGATTAAACGATTTTACCGTTTTTCGTCCACACTTTATGCAGTAAATGGCATTTTCATAAGTCAACTTAATGGTTTGACCTATCAACTCGTTAAGATAAACCAACTCCTCTCCCACAGGTAAATGATATTGTACCTCGTCCTGAAGTTGTGTTTTCATTTTTAAAAGTGTTCCTGAATGCTTCATAAATAATTAATTTTTTCTCGCAAAGACACAAATATTGTTAATTGTTCAGTTCTCAGTCTTCAATCCTCAATCTATAATTCTTCCGTCTTCTGACTTCGGTCTTCCAGCTTCCAACTTCTACAATCTCTAATTTCTAATCTACTAAGTCTGAATCACCCCAACATTATATCTTTTGGTAATTGGAGAGTGGTCGGCAGCTTCTATTCCCATAGAAATCCATTTTCTGGTGTCCATTGGGTCGATGATGGCATCTGTCCAAAGCCTTGCAGCAGCATAGTAAGGCGAAATCTGCTCATCATATCTGTCTTTAATTCTATTATATAATTCATCTTCTTTTTCTTTAGTAATTTCTTTTTCTCCCTTCGCTTTTAATGAAGCTACTTCAATCTGTAATAAGGTTTTTGCAGCCGAAGCACCACTCATTACCGCCAATTGTGCCGAAGGCCAAGCTACAATTAATCTTGGGTCGTAAGCTTTTCCACACATGGCATAATTTCCTGCTCCGTAAGAGTTTCCCATAATAATGGTAAACTTAGGAACAACAGAGTTTGCCTGAGCAGCCACCATTTTAGCTCCGTCTTTAATAATTCCTCCATGTTCAGAACGTGAGCCTACCATAAATCCGCTTACATCTTGCAAAAACACCAAAGGAATTTTCTTTTGATTGCAATTCATAATAAAACGTGCTGCCTTATCTGCCGAATCGGAATAAATAACGCCACCAAACTGCATTTCTCCTTTTTTAGATTTTACTACCATACGCTGATTAGCTACAATTCCTACCGACCAACCTTCAATTCGAGCATAGACGCAAACAATTGTTTGTCCGTAAGCATCTTTGTATTCTTCAAATTCTGAATTATCAACCAAACGTTTTATAATTTCTCTTACATCATAAGGTTTTTCACGAGTATCGGGTAAAATGCCATAAATTTCTTTTGGGTCTAATTTAGGTTGAGTTGGTTTCACTCTGTTAAATCCTGCTTTGTCGTAATCACCAATTTTATCCATGATGTTTTTAATCCTGTCTAAACAATCCTGGTCATCCTTACATTTATAATCGGTTACTCCTGAAATTTCGCAATGTGTTGTTGCTCCACCTAAAGTTTCATTGTCAATACTTTCACCAATAGCTGCTTTTACCAAATAAGAACCTGCCAAAAAGATAGAACCTGTTTTGTCCACTATCATGGCTTCATCACTCATAATTGGTAAATAAGCTCCTCCGGCAACACAACTGCCCATAATGGCTGCTATTTGTATAATTCCCTCTGAAGACATGATGGCGTTGTTTCTAAATATTCTACCAAAATGTTCTTTATCTGGGAAAATTTCATCTTGCATAGGCAAGAAAACGCCTGCACTATCTACTAAATAAATAATAGGCAATTTGTTTTCCATGGCAATTTCCTGAAAACGTAGATTTTTTTTAGCAGCTATAGGAAACCAAGCTCCAGCTTTAACGGTAGCATCGTTGGCTACCACCAAACATTGTTTTCCGCTAACGTAGCCCATCATACCAACCACTCCACCCGAGGGACAACCACCTTGTTCTTCGTACATTCCTTCTCCGGCAAAAGCACCAATTTCTATTCTTGCTGATTTTTTATCCAATAAATAATCAATTCTTTCTCTGGCAGTAAGCTTACCTTTAGCATGGTGCGATTCAATTTTTTTCTTTCCTCCACCCAAATACACTTTTTCTAACTTTCTGTTTAAATCTGATACCGAAAGT
>CAMPHX010000399.1 GCA_946886085.1 uncultured Flavobacteriales bacterium
ATTATGTAACAAATTTATAAAATTACATAACAACTTCTCCCTTAAAGCATCTCACCTTTGCCAAGTGAAAATTACTTCACAATAACAATTTAAAAAATGAACTCATGAACAAAACAATTTTAGCAATTACAGTAGTTGCACTTATTACAGGAACGGTATTTACAAGTTGTAATTCTTCAGCAGAAAGAGTAGATAATGCAGAACAAGCTGTAAAAGATGCAGACAAAGAACTTAAAGAAGCAAATGAAGCCTATCTATTAGATATTGAAAATTACAGAATGGAAACAGCTGATAAAATTGCAGCAAACAATAAAAGTATTGCTGATTTCAATTTAAGAATAGAAAAAGAAAAAAAAGAGGTTAGAGCCGAATACAAAAAACAAATTGCTGAGTTAGAACAAAAAAACAGCGATATGGGAAAGAAAATGGACGATTATAAAGCGGATGGAAAACAAAAATGGGAAGCGTTTAAAACTGAGTTTAGCCATGATATGGACGAATTAGGGAAAGCGTTTACAGATTTAACCGTTAACAACACCAAAAAATAACAAATCAAATTAGTATTAATTAGTATTAAAAATAATAGATATGAAAAAATTAGGAATAATGGCAATCGCGTTAACGTTTATTACCGTTAATGGATATGCACAAGATGATGATAGAGAAAAAATACAAATTGGAGCAAAAATAGGTACAAACTATGCCAATGTTTATGATTCTGAAGGAGAAGAATTTGATGCAGACCCTAAATTTGGATTGGCAGCAGGTGTATTCCTTGCTATTCCAATAGGAACGTACATTGGAATTCAACCAGAGGTATTATTTTCTCAAAAAGGATTTAAAGCAACGGGAAGTATTTTAGGAGAAGAATATAAGTTTACAAGAACTACCAACTACATAGATATTCCAATTTATTTAGCTTTAAAACCTTCTCCATTTTTAACCATAGTTGCAGGTCCTCAATTCTCCTATTTAATGTCTAGAAAAGATGATTTTGAATCGTTATTTCTTAACACTGAACAAGAAGATGATTTTGAGAATGAAAATATCCGTAAAAACACACTGGGAGCTTCTTTTGGTTTAGATATTAACATTAATCATTTTGTAATTGGAGCAAGAGCTGCATGGGATTTACAAGATAACAAAGGCGATGGAACATCAAGCACTCCTCGTTACAAAAACACTTGGTTACAGGCAACAGTCGGTTTCAAGTTTTAAAAAAGTAGTTAAACAGTTCTTATTTAATTTAGTTTTTAGTAAGGCGAAGTTACGAGGTGCTTAGCAATAAGCATCTTGTAACTTTATTTAAAACAAATTAATACTCACAAATTAAAAAATAAAAATCATGGGAAATTTACTTTATACCGTTGCCATTATTTTAGTAATCTTTTGGGCTATAGGTTTCTTAGGATATAATGCAGGTGGAATTATCCATATACTTTTAGTAATAGCTCTTATAGCAGTAATACTAAGAGTAATTAGAGGTAAATAGAAAATAATTACAAACCATTTAAAACCAAATATTATGAACACAGGAAAAATTTTAGTAGGTGTATTAGCAGGCGCTGCCGCTGGTGCAATATTAGGTGTATTATTTGCACCAGACAAAGGATCAGTAACAAGAAAAAAAATTGCCAAAAAAAGCTCTGATACTGTTAACGACTTAAAAAAGAAATTTGAAAGTTTAATGGATGATGTTGCTGACAAATTTCAAGAAGGAAAAGAAGAAGCTACAGAAACTTACGAAAAAGTAAAAGGTAAAGCTGAAGCATTTAGTAAAGACGGAAAAGCAGGGGTAAATAGTTAAATCATCAAAAAACATCTTTTTAGCATACTATAAAAATGGGAAATACATTTAATCATATAGAACCTTTGTTTGAAAAAATTGAAGACTATGGAAAAACAAGTTTTGAGTTGTATAAACTCAAAACAATAAGCAAAACTGCTGAGGTTGTTTCAACTTTTGTATCTCGTGGAGCTGTTGTTATTGTTCTTTCTATGTTCTTGGTTTTTGCAAGTATTGGGTTAGCTCTTTGGTTAGGCGATTTATTAGGAAAACCTTATTTAGGCTTTTTGTGTGTTGCTACTTTTTATATTATGTTAGGGGGTGTTTTGTTTTATTTCTTACACAATTTTATAAAACGTAAAGTTAGTAATTCAATCATCTCAGAAGTATTTAATAACTAAAATGGGAACAATAACAAATATTACCGAACTGAACGCAGCTATTTTATTGTTAGAAAATAAACAAGCTCAAGAAGCAATTTTATTAAAAGAACAGTTTAATTTAACTTATGAAAGTATAAAACCAATCAACTTTATAAGAAGTACTCTTAAAGAGTTGGTTACAGCTCCCGATTTTAAAGAAGATATGTTAACTACCTCTATGAGTTTGGTTGCTGGATACTTCTCAAAAAAATTAGCCTTTGGATCAAGCGATAACCCGCTTAAACAAATTTTAGGCAGTTTTCTTCAAATGGGTATTACAAGTGTGGTCTCCAAAAATGCCGATGGTATTAAAACAAAGTTTATGTACATGCTAAGTGCTGTATTTGAAACGAAAGCATAATTGTTTTTAACTCACTCCAAAGTTATC
>CAMPHX010000400.1 GCA_946886085.1 uncultured Flavobacteriales bacterium
TAAAGGATTAAATTTATATACGAATAAAGTTAAAGTGAATGGAGGCGCAATCGCGTTAGGACATCCATTAGCATGTACAGGAGCTAAATTATCGGTGCAAATGTTTAATGAATTAAAAAGAAGAAAACAAAAATACGGTATGGTAACCATGTGTGTAGGAACTGGACAAGGTGCGGCAGGAATTTATGAGATGCTTTGATAATGTGAAAATGTGTAGATGTGAATGTTTAAAATGAAGGAATTAAATACAAATATACAACACGCTACCACTCCCTCTGAAGAGGGAAAGGCTGCCCGCGTATCCATTATTTCTTCATCAGAAACTTACCCACTTCGTTTGGAAGTGTTGTGGCAACACAAAAATAGTTTAGAAGAATGTAAGTTGGATATAGATGATTTGCCTACCACCTTTCATGTTGGGGTATTTAAGAACAATGAAATTGTTGCGATAGGCACTTTTTTACAACAACAAAATGAAAAATTTGATACGAAAAACCAATATCGATTAAGAGCTATGGCAACATCACCAAAAGTAAGAGGAGAAAATTTTGGGAAGCTATTAATTGAATTTGCAATAGAAGAATTAGAAAATAGAAAAGTTGATTTACTATGGTGCGATGCGCGAAAAGTAGCACTCGGGTTTTATGAAAAAATTGGATTTAAAATAAAAGGTGATTTTTATGAAATCCCAATAATTGGGAAACATAAGTTAATGTATAAGAGAATTTAATTTGAAAATTTGAAAATTTGAAAATACTTTTTTCTTTCAAACTTTCAACTTTATAAACTTCTAACTATAATAAAATTATGGAAAACAAAGGCACGCTAAAAGGCGGAGAATTCTTAATTAAAGAAACAGACGCTAATTCGGTATTTATTCCCGAACAATTTGACGAAGAGCAACAAATGATTGCTGCAACATGTATGGATTTTGTAGAGCAAGAAATTTTACCCAATATAGAACGAATTGAAAAGATGGAAGAAGGTTATACGCCTTCATTATTAGAAAAAGCGGGAGAATTAGGTTTGTTGGGAATTTCTGTACCTGAAGAATTAGGTGGGTTTGGTAAAGATTTCGTTACTAGTATGCTTGCTACAGAAGTGTTGGGAGGAAGCTATTCGTTTGCAGTTTCTCTTTCTGCACATACCGGAATTGGAACATTGCCCATTTTGTATTATGGTAATGAAGCTCAAAAACAAAAATATATTCCAAAATTAGCTTCTGGAGAATGGAAAGCCGCTTATTGCTTAACAGAGCCAGGATCAGGTTCTGATGCTAACTCAGGAAAAACTAAAGCAGTTTTAAGTGAAGATGGTAAGTATTACACCATTAATGGACAAAAAATGTGGATTACCAATGGCGGATTTGCTGATGTTTATACTGTTTTTGCTAAAATTGGTGATGATGAAAATTTATCTGCTTTTATTATAGAAAAAGCATTTGGTGGGATTTCTTTAAATCCTGAAGAAAAGAAAATGGGAATTAAGGGTTCATCAACTCGTCAAGTATTTTTTAATGATTGCAAAGTGCCGGCAGAAAACTTATTAGGAGAAAGACAAGAAGGTTTTAAAATAGCCTTAAACATCTTAAATATTGGTAGAATAAAATTGGCTGGAGCAGCCATTGGCGGAGCAAAAAGAACTATTTCTGAATCAGTAAAATATGCTAATGAAAGAGAGCAGTTTGGCAGACCAATTTCTAAATATGGAGCAATAAAATATAAATTAGCCGAGCAAGCCATAAGAGTTTATGCTTCGGAAGCGGCAACTTACCGTTGTAGTCAGAATATTGATGATGCAATAAATGCGTTAATAGCAAGTGGAATCGACAAAGGACAAGCAACGTTAGAAGGTATCAGACAATTTGCTGCTGAGGCTGCTATTTTAAAAGTTCACGGTTCAGAGGCGTTAGATTATGTGGTGGATGAAGGTGTTCAGATTTTCGGAGGAATGGGTTATTCAGCCGAATCACCTGTAGAAAGAGCTTATAGAGATGCTCGTATCAATAGAATTTTTGAGGGAACTAATGAAATTAATCGCATGTTAATTGTAGATATGTTGTTAAAAAAAGCCATGAAAAACGAATTAGATTTAATGGGTCCGGCACAAGAAGTAGCTAAAGAATTAATGAGCATTCCTGATTTTGGTGCTGCACCAAGCAATGTATTTGAAGAAGCACATCAACAAGTAAAAAACTTTAAAAAAGCCATTTTAATGGTTGCCGGAAGTGCAGCTCAAAAATTAATGATGCAATTAAGTAAAGAGCAAGAAATATTAATGAACATTGCCGATATGGTTATTGAAGTTTATGTTGCCGAATCTGTTTTGTTGAGAGTAGAAAAATTAGCTTCAATTAAAGGAGAAGCTGCCGTAGAAAATCAAGTGGCTATGATGCAAGTTTATGTGTATGATGTTGCGGATAAGATTAATAAATATGGAAAAGATGCAATAACTTCTTTTGTAGAAGGTGACGAACAAAAAATGATGTTAACCGGATTAAAACGTTTTACCAAACAAAATATGTTTAATGTGAAAGAAACCAGAAGAAAGATAGCCGATAAATTGATAGCAGAAAATAAATATTGTTACTAAA
>CAMPHX010000401.1 GCA_946886085.1 uncultured Flavobacteriales bacterium
ATACCAAACAGTAACATTATTCCTACAGGTAAAACGGTATTAAAAATCTGCCATGTAACTCTTTCATCTTTAATAACAGTATGATCTAATAGCCTTATTTTAAATTTCTTTGTTCTTACACTCATCAACCCATTATCGTTACACATATAATTCATTACATTGAGCATAAAATCTGCATTACCGTATTGTTGTTTTGTATATCTATCAACACCTAAGGCCATGTATTCATTGGTACTTGGATTTACTGCATTTTTAGCAATATCACCATCGGCAATAACTATCATTTTGTTGGATTTACTTTTTTCTCTAAAAGCAATTTCATTGGCTTCTAAAATTTGTGGTGGCACTCTATTTTTAAATACCGATTCAAAACTACCTTCGAGCAGTGCTGCTGCTACTTGATGTCCTTTATTAAATTGATTTTGATCGGGTTCAAACCTTAAAAACGACAAACTTACCCTTGTTGGAGCACTAGATATTTTAGTATATTGAGATGACTTTAAAAGTCCGATTTTAGTAATTCCTGCTTTATTAATCGTATCAATGGTACTAGTAAATTCTCCCTTAACAGCATTAAGGTTATTTACTATTGGATGACTGTTTGCCGGAGTTAATAGCGGGAAGAAATACCAAGGAAAAAGTTCTGTTTTGGGTTGATTTCCCACCATACCCGTAACAATTGGTATGGGTGCCGATTGCAAATCTTGAATAAGATTAGCATTCACCCTAACACCATACGTAAACAATTGGTCGTCTAAATTTAAATCTTGAGGGATAGCCATCGTTACATCCGAAGTTCTAAGACTGTCCATACTAGCAAAAACAGGATCTATCATCCAAACCACTTTTCCGCCATACATAATGTATTGGTCGATAATAAATTTATCTTTTTCAGAGAATTTCTGTGTTGGTTTGGCAATAATAATAGCGTCATACTTTGGATGAACAACAAACTCCTGAGTAGAATCTTTCATGGTTCTTTCGGTAAGACTGTATAGCTCTCCGTTTATCTTAATTCTGTCTATACTATAAAATTCTGCCAACGAAGTGGATAAAGAAGCTACTTCATATTTATTCAACTCTCCATGTCCGTCAATAAAAGCGATTTTAGGTTTTAATTCTGTGGTGAGGTTGTAAATGGCATTGGCAATTTCGTACTCCAATCCTTCAATAGAACTGTTTATCATATTTACCGGATTGCTGCCTAATTTACTTTTTAGCAACTGCACAGGAATTTCTTTTCCTTTATAGAAAAAGATAGCTCCCGGCCAAATCAGTTTATTAGAAAAGCCATCGGTAGTTTTTTCATTTAAGTCTGTGGGTTGTAGCCCTTGTTTAAAAAGCTGCTGATAAATTTCTTTGGTAATTTTTTCGTCACCACTTTCGGCAGGATTGATAAATTCGTAATCTAAATTATCGTTTGAATATGCTCTGAACTCATCCAACATCTCTCGTGTTTCATCACGCAGTTTTTTGTACGCAGCAGGAAAATCTCCTTCTAAGTAAACCTTTACATAAACAATGTCATCTAAGTTTTTTACTAACTTTTTAGAAGCATTAGAAAGTGAATATCTCTTTTCTGAGGTAAGGTCGAAACGTTCAAAAAGCAATGATGCTGAAAAGTTGATTAAGACAATCACCAAAATCCCTATTGCTAACGAAGATAAATCTTTATTTCTATTTGAATTATTCTTTACCATTTTCTGCTTGCCAATACGGTTTTCGTTAATAATAAAAACAAAAAGATAACACTTAAAAAGTAAATTACATCTCTAGAATCAATTACTCCTCTACTCATTGAACGGTAATGTTCGTTAATTCCCAATTTGATAATAAATGCATCAATAGATCCAAAAAGCTCTAACGCACTAATAGCATCAAAACCTGCGTAGCAAAAGAAGCATAAAAACACCGCTATTAAAAAGGATATGATTTGATTATTGGTAATGGCACTCGCAAATAAGCCTATGGCAACAAATACGCTTCCTAAAAACAATAAGCCAAAGTATGAACCCCACGTTCCTCCTGTATCAATATTTCCGGGAGGGCTCCCTAACTGGTAAACCGAATAAAAATAAACTAAAGTGGGTAAAAGTGAGAAAAACACTAATGAAAAGCCGGCTATGTATTTGGCTAACACTATCTGAAAATCGGTAATAGGCTTGGTTAAAAGCAATTCTATGGTTCCTGTTCTACTTTCTTCAGAAAACAAGCGCATGGTAATGGCAGGAATTAAAAACATAAACACCCAAGGACCAATATAAAAAAGTGAACCAATGCTAGAAAAGCCATTATCCAACACGTTGTAGTCGCCAGGGAAAACCCACATAAAGAGACCAATAGTAGTAAGAAATACAGCAATAACAATGTATCCGACCAATGAGCCTAAAAAACTTCTAATTTCTTTGTTGATGAGCGTTAGCATCTATTTAATTCAGGTTTTTGTTGAAAAAAATCAAAAGTACAATTTTTTATGCGACTTAAAATTTAAAATTTGTTAATGAAAAGCCACTTTTCGGAAAGTTTTTAAAATAATGCTTTGTAATCGATTAAAAAATCGTAAATTTGCACTCCATTTTGGGAGAGCGAGAC
>CAMPHX010000402.1 GCA_946886085.1 uncultured Flavobacteriales bacterium
ATTTTGTTTGGTAGGGGTGACTTCTTTGTAAGTTCAAGCTCAACAGCAAGCAGAGAAATGTGGATTTAATCATGCAGTAGAATTTTTAAATCAGCAAAATCCAAATTACAAACAACAAATAAATGCCGCTTATCAGCAATGGGTAATTGAGGCGAATGCTAAGCAAAATAAAAATGATAAGTCAATTTATGTTATCCCTGTAGTTTTTCATGTTGTATGGAATTCCAATAATTTACAACAAAATTTAGATGATAGTGTGTTAATTGAACAAATTAATGTGTTGAATGAAGATTTTAGAAGACTAAATGCAGATACTGTAAACATGAGATCTGGATTTGCTCCATTAGTTGGTGATGGACAAATTGAATTTCAGTTGGCTTGTAAAGATCCAAATGGAAATGCTACCGATGGGATTGTAAGAGTACAGACATCTACGACTTTTGGTGGAGGTTTTTTACCTGATATGGCATCCATTGCTAAAATACAAAATACTAGTCAAGGTGGTTCTGATGCGTGGAATACCTCAGAATATTTAAATATTTGGGTGGGAGATATTAATGGAGGTAGTGCAACTCCTTCATTGTTAGGTGTTGCAACTCCGCCAGCAGGATTGTCTAATTGGCCGGCAAACTCAATTCCTCCAGAATTAACAGATGGTGCTATTATTCATTATAGTGCATTTGGAAGAAATAATCCGGCAGCAATGACTGCAACTGTGATAAATGGAAGAACGGTAACGCACGAAGTTGGTCATTATTTAGGTGTAAGACATACCGCTGAAAATACTTTTGGAGGACTTTTCGGTAGTATTTGTGGCGATGATGATGGATTAACCGATACGCCAAACTGCGACCAATCTCAACAAGGATGTGTTACTACCAGAAACTCTTGCACAGATGCTATTCCCGGAGTTGGCGATTTGCCTGATATGGTAGAAAATTACATGGATTATTCCGATCAAGATTGTCAGAATAGCTTTACTACCGGACAAATAAATATTATGAGAAGTGTGTTGCAAAATGAAAGAAATGGATTGTTGACTTCTCCTGCTCTTTCTAATTGTGTTGTTGGTATTGAAGAAAACATGCTGGCTAATAACGTTTCTATTTATCCTAATCCAAGTAATGGCATTGTTACGATTAGTACTAATAATGAAGAAAAAGTAAATGTTATTTTCTTCAATAGTATGGGACAAAGTGTTCAACCAACACTAATTGGCAATCAACAATATCAGTTGGATAATAAAGGAATTTATTTTGTAACTGTTCAAACAGAAAAAGCTACGGTTACCAAAAAAGTGATTGTTCAGTAAAATTATTGATATTATTTGTAGAAAAAACCTGGCAGATTTCGCAAAGTCTGTCAGGTTTTTTTATTGTCCCCAACGATAAGATTTGCTGTCTAAGCCAATTAAATCAATTACTCTGTCAACAACAGTTTTGGCAACAGCTTCAATGGTAGTGGGCTGACTATAAAATGAGGGTGTTGCAGGACAAATAAGGCCTCCAGCTTCTGTTACCGTTTTCATATTATTAATATGAATGAGGTTGTAAGGTGTTTCTCTGGCTACTAAAACCAACTTTCGTCTTTCTTTTAAAATAACATCGGCAGCTCTGGTAAGTAAATCATTGGAAATTCCGTTAGCAATTCTTCCTAGCGTTCCCATAGAGCAAGGAATTACAATCATAGTGTCGTATTTTGCCGAACCCGAAGCAAATGGAGCATTAAAATCATTTTTAGGATAAAAAGTAAACGGAAACTGTGTGTAATTATCATTAGTTAGTTCGTGTTGCCAAACGGTTTTAGCGTTATCAGACATAATTACACCAACCTCAATATGTTGTTGTTGAGATAAGAATTTCAGCAGTAACTCGGCATAAATAGCACCCGAAGCACCTGTAATAGCAACAACAATTTTTCTTTTTTCCATGAGTTAGTTTTTACCGATTAACTGATAACGAATACTAAAGTTTAAATCAACATTGTACCAACCTCTGTTGAAAAGCTTATTTAAAAATCCTATATTTTGATCTAAATTGTTAAAATCTCTAATAGGAACCAATGAGTTTTTAGTTCTAAAGTTGATGATAAAATTATCGTTAACATGAAATTCTAAACCTAAAACTCCACCAATATCAGCACTTTTAAAAGGATAAGGATTTTGTTGAATATTTACTTCACCAAATTGGTCTTCCATTTTTATATTTAGCAAGTAACCGTAATACCCACCTAATTCAAAAAAGAAAGATTTGTGTTTGTATCTTACAACCAATGGAATTTCCAAATAATTTAGACGTAAGTTAAATGATCTAAAATCGCCTTCAGCTGGGTCGGGAACTTTCCTAGCTCCTTTGCCAATGTAATAAATTTCAAACTGCATAGAAATATGGTCGGAAAAATCTGTATTGGTGAATGCCCCAAGTATTAACCCAGGTTTTTTGTATCCGCCATAACCATCACCCTCAACCTGAGCAGCACTAACCCCTAAAATAGCTCCTGATTTAAAAGTTTGTGAAAAACCATTAAACTCAATAAAAATAAGTGCTATTAAAAGTAGTTTCTTCATTTGAATTTTAAGT
>CAMPHX010000403.1 GCA_946886085.1 uncultured Flavobacteriales bacterium
ATGTATATCCGTAAATATTTGATGGTTTTTATTCTCAAAAAGTTCATTCATTATACCAAAATGAAATTGTTTTACTTTTTCCAACAGCACATTTACATCATTATCTTTAAAGTAATAAGCATTTACCAATTCTTCTAATGCATTGGTAGTCTTTCCCATTGCAGATATTACCACTACAAGCGGTTCGTCATATAACTGAATAACTTTTCCTACATTTTTTACCGCCTGAGCATCTTTAACAGAAGCTCCACCAAACTTAAATACTCTCAACATTTACTTATTTTAATTATCTAACCTTATTTTTCCATTTAACCATTCCTCATCCAATTCAGCATTAAATTTTTTATAGAATTCAATAGCAGGTTCATTCCAATCTAGCACTTGCCAAGTCATTAATTTAGCGTTCATTTCTTTGGCTGAAGCTAAAGTAGCTTTAAAAAGTAAAGAACCTATTCCTTTTTGCTTATAAGTTTCTTTTACTACCAAATCTTCCAAATACAAACATCTGCCTTTCCATGTAGAGTAGCGAATATAATAAAAAGACATACCTACAATTTCATTATTACTTTCTGCTAAAATTATCCAATATAACGGATGCTCACCAAAACCATCTTCTTCTAATTGTTTAAGTGTAATGGTAACTTCTTGCGGTTGTTTCTCAAAAAGTGCTAATTCTTTAATTAGATTTAATACTTCCGGCAAATCATTTTTCGTAGCTTTTCTGATTGTAATTTCCATAAAACAAAAGTAGTAAAACTGAGTTAATTCACGATAATTTCATTTCTTTGTAATGAAGTTTTTAAAAGTCCAATTTAGAAAAAATAGTATTATGACTAATTTCACAACCCTCAACGAATTTATTTTAGAAAGACAAGCTGATTTTCCTTATGCTTCAGGAGAGTTAACCCGATTATTAAATGATATAGGTGTAGCGGCTAAAATCATTAATAAAGAAGTTAGAAGAGCAGGTTTAGGTAATATTTTAGGAAAAGCCGGTAGTGAGAATATTCAAGGAGAAGATCAACAAAAATTAGATGTTTATGCTGATAATCAATTCATCAATGCTTTTAAATATGGTAGAGAAGTCTGTGGAATAGCTTCTGAAGAAAATGATAATTTTATGGCTTTTGATAATGAAATTTCTCAAAAAGGTAAGTATGTAGTTGCTTTTGACCCATTAGATGGTTCTTCTAATATTGATGTTAATGTTTCTATAGGAACTATTTTTTCAATTTACAGAAGAGTTAGTAAAGATGGTCCTGCCCAACTAGAAGATTTTTTACAAGAAGGTAACAAACAAGTCGCTGCCGGATATGTTATTTATGGTTCATCTACCATGTTGGTTTATACCACAGGTAAAGGTGTTAATGGCTTTACATTAGATCCATCTATAGGTGAATTTTGTCTTTCGCATCCAGATATAAAATCTCCTGATAACGGAAGGTTATACTCTTTTAATGAAGGAAATTACAATACTTTCTCTAAAGGGCTTCAAAAATATTGTGATTGGGTTAAAGAAGAAGATGCTTCAACAGGCAGACCATATTCTTGTAGGTATATCGCTTCTATGGTTGCCGATATTCACCGAAACTTAATAAAAGGTGGCGTTTTTTGTTACCCTGCAACGGCTGGTTCTCCAAATGGCAAATTGCGTTTAATTTACGAATGTAATCCTATGGCTTTTATTGTTGAGCAAGCTGGTGGAATTGCATCTACAGGTAAAGAAAGAATTATGGATATTAAACCAACTTCTTTGCACCAACGAGTTCCTGCTTTAATGGGTTCTAAAAATATGGTGAATAAAGTTTTTGAGATGATTGAAAAATACGAACGAGTAGAAAATGCAAATGCATAACTCAATAATTACCATGCTAAAAAAAACATTTTTTTTCCTTGCTTTTATCCTCATGTACTTTTCTATAAAAGCTCAGCAAGTGGTAACGGAAACCATTCAAATTGACACTAATTTTGTTACTTACGATATAATTTATAAAGACACCCTTACAAATGGTATTTTTTCTAAAGTTATAGCCGTTTTTGCTGATGATACTAGTCAAATAGCTATTGAAAAAAACTATACTTATAATTATCAAAATGGATTATACAAAGCTTATTATCCTTCCGGAAACCTTATGATAAAAACTGTTTATGCTAATAATAAACTTAATGGCGAATGGACTTTTTATGATAAAACGGGAGAAGTAGCTATAAAAGGTATCTATAAGGAAGGTATAAAACATAAATATTGGGCTTACCGATATTTAAAATGTTATGGAAGATATAGAAATGGAAAGAAATCCGGGAGATGGAAATGTTTAAATACTGATGGAGGAAAATACATTACCAAATATCCTAATCTTTATTTTAGAGGTATGTTTGATTTTGTTAAAATTAGAAATAATAATCCAACAACAAAAGATAGTATTGTTCCCCAGTCTATTAATGATAGTTTAATTACTGACACAAGTAATCAAATACAGAAAATAGATACTTTTTATTTGAGTGCCATTACCTATTTAGCAAGAAACTATTACATCAGAAATAGAATTAAAATTCAATTTACCAAAACTAAAAAAG
>CAMPHX010000404.1 GCA_946886085.1 uncultured Flavobacteriales bacterium
TCCCTATACTCGACACTACCAAATTTATCAATCTTCCCAACCAATGCGAATAATCAAACAACAGTGAAAATAAATAAATTAACCAATTAAAAAATGGAAATTCTGAACCACTAATGCCAGATAAATCTCCAGCCATATCAACTTCAGGGTAAAAAAACTTAGCGTCTTTTTCCACCATATTTCTAGCTACCATATTGGTAATTACCTGTCGCCAGTTATGCCCTGTTTCTAATGGAGGATTAGTAATTCCTACAAGCCTAACTATAAAAAAAAGAAATATCCAAAATCGAATATTGGTAAACAGTTGTTTTAATTCAATTTTGGATATCATCTATGCGGCTATAATCGCTATAAAGTTAATTCGCTACTTCCGACATAAATTTAATTCTAAGTAAACGCATTTCTTCTTCAGTAAACGCATTATCAAATTCATACAAAGCATCTTCTATACTATCAGATTCTGCTTCCATAAAGTAATCAAATACTTCTTCTTGGTCGGCTTCGTCAATTTCTTCATTAATATAATAATCAAGGTTTACTTTAGTTCCCGACTGAACAATATGCTCAATTTCGGTAATGATATCAGCTAATTCTATTCCTTTGGCGTTGGCAATATCATCTAAAGCAATTTTTCTATCTATACTTTGGATAACATATACTTTTAAACCAGATTTGTTCACTACAGATTTTACCACCAAATCCATTGGCCTGTCAATATCATTATCTTCAACATATTGAGCAATTACTTCTAAAAATTCTTCACCGTATTTTTCAGCTTTTCCTTGTCCAACACCGGTTATATTGGTTAACTCTTCAATGGTAACCGGGTATCGAGTTGCCATATCCTCTAAGGAAGGGTCTTGAAAAATTACATAAGGTGGCAACTTAAGTTCTTTTGCTAATGATTTTCTAACGTCTTTAAGAATATTGAATAAGGCTTCATCGGCAGCTCCACTACTTTTTTGAGGAACAATTACATCTCCATCATCAACATCGCTATAATCATTTGGTTTTATTAAGGTAATAGAAATAGGGTTTTTAATAAATGCTTTACCTTGCTCACTTACTTTAAGAATACCGTAGTTTTCAATTTCTTTTGTTAAAAGTCCTTCAATAGTACACTGACGAACAACTGCTTCCCAATATTTATCATCTTTTTCAGTGCCTTTTCCTGTACCAAATAATTGATGATTATTGTGGTTAAAAGATTTTATTTCTGATGTGGCATTGCCGGCAACAAAATGAGCAATGTATTTAGATTTAAAGTTTTCATTTAAGCCTAAAACTGCTTCTAGTAAAATTTTAACATCATCTTTTCCTTCAAATTTTTCTTTCGGATTAGAGCAGTTGTCGCACATTCCTTGGTCTTGACAATCGCTTTCATCGTATTTTTCTCCAAAATAGTTCAACAATTGTTTTCTTCTACAAACAGCTGTTTCAGCATAAGAAACCATTTCGAAAATTAACTGCATGCCTATTTCCATTTCGGCAACAGGCTTACCATGAAGAAATTTTTCTAGTTTTTCAATGTCTTTGTAACTGTAGTAAGCAACACAAATACCTTCACCTCCATCTCTTCCTGCCCTACCTGTTTCTTGGTAATAACTTTCTAAACTTTTAGGAATATCATGGTGAATTACATAACGCACATCCGGTTTGTCAATCCCCATTCCAAAAGCAATAGTTGCCACAATTACATCGGCTTCTTCCATCAAAAACATATCTTGATGTCTCACTCTAGAGTGAGAATCTAAACCGGCATGATAAGGCAATGCTTTAATACCATTTACTTGAAGTAATTCAGCAATTTCTTCCACCTTTTTACGGCTTAAACAATATATAATTCCCGATTTTCCTTGATGCTGACGAACAAAACGTATAATTTCTTTCTTTACATCTTTTTTCGGACGAATTTCATAGTATAAATTATCCCTATTAAAAGATGCTTTAAAAACTCTTGCCTCAGTCATCCCAAGGTTCTTCTGAATATCTTCCTGAACTTTTGGAGTAGCCGTAGCTGTAAGTGCAATAATTGGCACTCTGTCTATTGCTTCAATAATAGTTCTTAACCTTCGGTATTCCGGTCTGAAATCATGACCCCATTCAGAAATACAATGCGCCTCATCAATAGCAAAAAATGAAATTTTAAAGCTTTTTAAAAACTCTATGTTTTCTTCTTTAGTAAGCGATTCAGGAGCAACATAAAGCAATTTTGTTATGCCATCTTGTACATCCTTCTTTACTTGTTTAGCCTCTGTTTTATTAAGGGTAGAATTATAAAAATGGGCAATGCCATCTTTATCAGAAAACCCTCTTATAGCATCAACTTGGTTTTTCATTAAGGCAATTAAGGGTGAAACTATAATGGCGGTACCTTCTGACATTAATGCTGGCAACTGATAACAAAGTGATTTACCACCACCTGTAGGCATAATAACAAAAGAATCATTTCCGTCTATAAGATTTTGGATAATATCTTCTTGTTCTCCTTTAAATCCATTAAATCCAAAAAATTTCTTCAAATAGTCCGTTAACGGAGCTTCAATAGTTTGCATTGTTTTTATTTAATTTTATTT
>CAMPHX010000405.1 GCA_946886085.1 uncultured Flavobacteriales bacterium
ATTAATATCAACATAAAAATACCACCTGTTGCCAAACTCACAAAATTAATATCTGATGTGTAAAAAAAAGCAATTACCAACACAGCGCCAATATCATCAACAATAGCAAGTACGGTAAGGAAAATTTTTAGGGATAGCGGTACTTTGTCTCCTAATAAGTAAAGTACTCCTAAAGCAAAAGCTATATCTGTTGCCATAGGTATTCCCCAACCATCAGCTGTAGACCCCGAAGGGTTGAAAATTAGATAGATGGTAGCTGGTAATAACATTCCTCCAATAGCTGCAGCGATTGGCAAAATAGCACTTTTTGGTTTTCTAAGTTCTCCGGCAACAATTTCTCTTTTTAACTCTAAACCAACTACAAAAAAGAAAACAGCCATTAAACCATCATTAATCCAATGGTGAAGATTTTTATTGATATAATGTCCATCAAAACCAATAGAAAATTCTAATTTCCAAAGTTCGTGAAACTCATGTGACCATGGTGAGTTTGAAAGTATTATAGCTAAAAAAGCCGATGAAAACAATACAATTCCACTGGTAGTACTGTTATTTATGAAACGTTGAATGGGATTAATTATCCACTTGTCAACCGGTGTAACTTTCATGGGGTATTTTTTTTTGATGTTAATACACAAATTTAAGATAATGAGCTTCATCAGCCTAATTTTTAAAATCTCAAAACTTAAAAAAACTAAAAACAGAAAGAAAGTTAATGTAGAATTTTAAAAACAAGTTCTTTAGTCAGTTCTCCGCTTGATGAAGAAACATTGTTTACTCCTTTAGATTTTAGGTCGTATTCTCTAATATATTCAATTACTTTTACCGCTTTTCTGATATCATAATTTTTGGCGGCTAGTTGATATTCTTTAACAAAAAAAGGACTTATCTTTAGTGCAGCAGCAATGTTTCTGGGATTTTTATCTTTAGTATAATGATATTTAAGTATAGCAGTAAAAAACATATATAAAACGGCAATAGTGGCTTGTATAGGATGTTCTTTTTCGTTTTTCGCAAAATGGTTAATAATTTTATTTGCTTTAAGAATATCTTTAGAACCAATGGCTTTGTTCAACTCAAACATGTTAAAGTCTTTGCTGATACCAATGTTTTTTTCCACCATTTCAGCATTTATTTCAGTGCCTTCCGGAATATTAATGGTTAATTTTTCAAGTTCATTGGCAACTTTACTTAAATCTGTTCCTAAAAATTCGGCAATTAAAAATGAAGCTTTTGGGTTGATGGTGTAGTTTTTTTCTTTGAGATAACTGTTAATCCAATCGGGAACTTGGTTCTCATAAATGGGTTTTGATTCGAAGAAAACACTTTTTTTGCTCAGTTTTTTGGTGATGCCTTTTCTGCCATCTAAGGTTTTGTATTTATAGCAAAAAACTAAAATGGTGCTTTTGGTGGGATTATCCAAATAACTATCAAGTTGGTCTATTTGCTTCACTAAGTGTTGAGCTTCTTTAACAATTACCACATTGTGATTAGCCATCATGGGGTAGCGTTTGGCAGCACCTATAACGGCAGAAATATCAGTATCTTTACCATAAATAATTTGCTGATTAAATTCTTTTTCAGCTTCATCCAACACATTTTTTTCAATAAAATTACTTATCAAATCTATATAAAAAGGTTCTTCACCACTTAAAAAATAAATGGGATGATACACCTTGTTTTTTAAATCTTTAAGTATGTCGTTGTGCTTCATCAATCTTCTGAATAAGAGAATTTAAGATGCTTAACACTCATTCCGTGGTTTCTAATTTCTTCTAACGATTGAATTCCAATTTTAATGTGTTCCTCAACATAGCTTTGCGTAACTATTTGGTCGCTTTTATCGGTTTTAACACCTTCTGGAATCATAGGTTGATCAGAAACCAACAACAATGCTCCCGTAGAAATTTTGTTATGAAAACCAGTAATAAATAACGTAGCAGTTTCCATATCTATCGCCATTGCTCTAATTCTTCTTAAATAGTCTTTAAATTCTTCATCATGCTCCCAAACTCTTCTGTTGGTGGTATAAACTGTTCCTGTCCAATAATCCTTTTTAAACTCTCTTATGGTGGTAGAAACAGCTCTTTGCAAGGTAAAAGCAGGTAGGGCAGGTACTTCTGTAGGAAAGTAATCGTTAGATGTTCCTTCGCCTCTTATGGCGGCAATAGGTAAAATATAATCGCCAATATTATTTTTCTTTTTCAATCCGCCACATTTACCTAAAAACAGACATGCTTTGGGGTTGATGGCACTTAATAAATCCATAATGGTTGCAGCATTAGCACTTCCCATACTAAAGTTAATAATGGTTATTCCATCTGCAGTAGCATTGGGCATAGCTTTGTCTTTACCTTCCACCGAAACGTTTTTTATTTTAGCAAAATACTCTACATAATTACTAAAATTGGTTAATAATATATACTGACCAAAATCTTCCAAAGCTTTTCCGGTATAGCGTGTAAGCCAATTTTTAACAATACTTTCTTTTGTAACCATAATCTCTTTTTTTGAAAAACGAAATTAAGCAATATAATTTTTCACTATTCATTAAATGGAATTAAATATAGATT
>CAMPHX010000406.1 GCA_946886085.1 uncultured Flavobacteriales bacterium
GGCTGCAAAAGTACAACTCTTTTCCTTTTCCCAAAACTTTTTTTTACTTTTTTTTCGCTTTTATCTCCACTCCCCCTTAAACTCCTGATTGTGAACTTACTTTTTTTACTTTTTTTCTAATTTTTTGACTTGTTTTTTGTGCTGCTTGTGTTGATTTATAAATTATGCTCTTTTAATGTTCTTCCATACAAAGGATTGAATGAGTGTTTGGGTATTCGTAAAATTTGCTAAAAGCAAACTCTAATATTACTCACTCGGTGCAACCGAGCCAGTAGGTTTAAGAAAAGAGACGCCACTACTTTGTTGCTACTATAAAAGCCATAGCAACTATAATATCTTCGGGAGAGGTGATTTTAATGTTTTCTTTATTGCCGCTTACTAAGTGGATTTTTGTACCTGTTGCTTCTACAACACTTGCATCATCTGTAAAGGCTTCTCTAAATTCTTGTTGGTAGGCTTTTTTTATGAGTGACGTTTGGAAGCATTGTGGAGTTTGTACTATTTTATAGCACGAGCGTTTTACTGCTTTATTTTCTGTTTTATTTACATGACGAAGTGAATCTACTACATCAACCACTGGAATCGCGTTTTGATGCTGTTCTGCTGCATTGAAACAGTTAACTATGGTTGTTTTGCTTACTAATGGACGAACACCATCATGTATCGCTACAATACCTTCTTCGCTAACTAAAGCTAAGGCATTTTGTACGGAGTGAAAGCGCGTTTTTCCTCCTGCGACAATTTGATGTGGAATTTTAGTAAACTCTTTTTTATAACAAAGCTCCTCCCATAAATCGAATTGATTTTCGGGAAGAGCTAATATGATTTGAGCTTCCGGATAAGTGGAATAAAATTTCTCTATGGTATGCATCAAAATAGGTTTACCATTAAGTTCAAGAAATTGTTTGGGAATTTTTTCTCCCATTCGCTCTCCTTTACCTCCGGCAACTATTATGATGTATTTATGCATTGGTTAGTTCTTCTTCATTGAAGAATTCATCTGCACTAGCGGTGAAAGTGTTTCCGTTATTATCTTCTTCATCATAACTATTATTGGTATTGTTATCATAGTTATTGTCTTCTTTCTTTCTGCCTATTGAGCGGATGTATGCGTTTAACATACGATGAATTTTTTCAATTTCTTCAATTAGTTCATTTTGTGTTGTTTCGTCTACAAGACCTCTTTCGTTGGCTTTTATAGCCCAGCCTTTAGTTTCTAGTAAGCAACCTCTTGAAATATAACAATAGTGTTTTTTATCTTTAAAGTTGTATCTTCCGTAACCTGAGGCAATGTTTGAAGAAATAGCATCTGCAGCTGTTACAAATGATTTCCCTACGGTTTCTTTATTAAACCCTTCCCATTTCTCTACAATTTTCCACACGGTAGATTCTAGGTTTAGGCATTCTTGGTAAAGTTTAAGGTCTTCTAGTTTCATAATTTTTATAAAGTTTACAATTTAATAATTTACTTAGATGATCAACATGGCATCGCCATAAGTAAAGAAGCGGTATTTTTCTTTTATTGCTTCTTTATAGGCTTTCATCACATTATCGTAACCACCAAATGCAGTTGTCATCATTAACAATGTTGATTCGGGCATGTGGAAATTTGTTATCATACAGTTAGCAACACTAAAATCATAAGGAGGGAAAATAAATTTATTTGTCCAACCTTGATATGGCTTAAGCAATCCATCTGTTGATACAGAAGATTCTATTGCTCTCATTGATGTTGTTCCTACCGCACAAATTTTTCTTCTTGCTTTTTTAGCATTATTTACTTTAGCAACACATTCTTCATCAATAAAGGCTTCTTCTGAATCCATTTTATGTTTGGTAAGATCTTCTACTTCCACTGTTCTGAAAGAACCTAAACCAACATGAAGTGTAACAAAAGCGAAATCTATCCCTTTTATTTCTAATCTTTTCATTAGGTGTTTACTGAAATGTAATCCTGCGGTTGGAGCTGCAACAGCACCTTCATTTTTAGCATAGACTGTTTGGTATCTTTCAGCATCTTCTGGTTCTACTGCTCTATTGATGTATTTTGGAATTGGTGTTTCTCCTAATCTATTGATGATTGCTTTAAAGTCTTCGTAAGAACCATCGTATAAAAAACGAAGTGTTCTACCTCTTGAAGTGGTATTATCTATTACTTCAGCAACTAAATCATCATCACCAAAATATAGTTTATTTCCAATTCTGATTTTTCTTGCCGGGTCAACTAACACATCCCACAGGTAATTTTCTCTGTTTAATTCTCTAAGTAAGAAAACTTCAATTTTGGCACCTGTTTTTTCTTTGTTTCCATACATTCTTGCTGGAAAAACTTTGGTGTCGTTCATTATCATTAAATCACCATCATCAAAATATTCAATGATGTCTTTAAACATACGGTGTTCAATTTCTCCAGTGTCTTTGTGTAAAACTAATAACCTTGATTCGTCTCTTTCGTCAGCCGGTTTGTCGGCTAGTAATTCTGGTGGTAAATTGAATTTAAATTTTGATAATTTCATCTTTGTTTTTTAAGTACTAAATTGGTTAAAAAAATAAGTTTGCAAATGTAATAATA
>CAMPHX010000407.1 GCA_946886085.1 uncultured Flavobacteriales bacterium
ATTTATTACAAAGAGTTACTTATTTAGATCATCCTAACGTAAGTACACTTTTTGGAGTAAAAGGATTAGGTATTAGAGCAAAAGGAAAGATTGATTTTTAGATTATCTGTAAATCACTTCTCTACTTGCATGAATGATACAACCTTGTAGTTGATTAATTATCTCCGCTGGATTTACCTTTGGTAGTTTTAACTTTTACTCTACGTTTTCTGTTGTTCTTCGCACGTTGTTTATTAGCGTATTTTTTCTTTTTTTCCAATTCCTTTTCTGCTTTTTTTGCTGCTTTTTTAGGATTCGTATCGTATTTAGATTGTTTGTCGTATTCTTCTTTTATTTGAACACTAATAGGTTTTTTGTGATTTAGTCCCGCATCATAAATTCCTTTTTTCTTGGTTTTATGACTTCGTCCATGAAACATGGAGGATTGATCTATTTTTTTACTACATGAAAATAAAAAAATAGTAAGCAGTATAAGTAGGGTAGTTTTGTTTAATTGCTTCATAAATTTACTTTTCGTACTCTGCTAATAACGTATAAATATCCTTAATTAGTCTATCAACATCTTTTTTCGATGTGCCGTCATAAAACCCTCTCAATCTTTTTTCTTTATCTACCAACACAAAATTTTCGGTGTGGATAAAATCATCAACACCGCCATCTCCTTCAGTTACTGCTGCAAAGTAAGTTTTTCGGGCAAGGTCATAAATATGTTTTTTATCACCCGTAACTAGTTTCCATTTTTCAGATGAAATATTAAATTTATTAGCATACTCTTTTAATACAGGTACAGAATCTTCTTCGGGCATTACGGTATGCGATAAGAGTAAAATGTCGCTATTTTCATTAAACTCTTCGTAAACACGTAACATTTGGTCTGTCATTTTTGGACAGATGGTAGGGCAGGTAACAAAAAAGAAATCGGTAACATAAATTTTACCTTCAAAATCTGTTGGGGTAACCGTTTTACCATCTTGGTCGGTTAAACTAAACTCACCAACTTTATGGTTTTTAGAAGTTCCTTGTAAGGATTCATCGACTAATTTTGGGTTAATGTCGGCAGGATTGTAAATTTTTAAAGGCTTTGGTTTGCTTATCATAAAATAAGCAATGGTAATACCAATAATAACTACAATAAGAGCGGGGATAAGTCTTTTCATTTTTTATTTATTTCTCTGCAAAAGTAGCGGTAAAAAGGATATAAAACAACCGAGTATTTTATTCTGTAGCTTTTTTATCTTCGGTAATTCCTAACTCTTTGTTAAGGACTTGCTTTAATAAATCACTATCTAATTTTTTAGCAATAATGGTTTTATCTTTATCCAATAAATAGATTTGAGGAGTAGTAAAAACATCATAAGTAGTAGTGTAATTCAAACTTTTTAAGTCGGTATATCCTTTAGCGATATATTCTGTTGCTTTTTGTTTGTCTTCGTAAACTTCTTTTGGTACGGCAACATTTAAAAAGTCCATATTATTTTCTCTAATAAATTTTTTCCAAGCTTCATTATGGTCGGAACTTACCGAATAAACAGCTACACTTTTATCTTTTATTGTTTGGTAATATGCTGCAATTTTTGGTAATTCTTTTTTACAATGGCCACATTCCGGATCCCAAAAAATAAGAATGGTATAATCCTTATCAATTTTATGCATGTCAATCCAATTTTGTTTGGCAGTATCAAGAAGCATAAGGTTGATAGCTGTTTTACCTATTAATACCGGAACTAACTTTCTGGCTTTGTCTTGTACTTTTTCTATTAGCTTTTCATCAGCCCAAAACGCTTGTTCTTTGGTGTAATAATTTAACGCTATATGAGCAAAAACAGCATCCATGCCCATTATTTTGGATTTTTCATAATGGTTGATTAAGTAATGAATGGTGTATTTGAAAATCTCTTTGTTTGCTCTAGCTTTTTCAACTACCCAATCAATATCGGTATTAATAGAGTCAGGGTTAGGGTAAGCAAGTTTGGTGAAATATTTTTCAATTTTGTTGTGATACAATGGACTTCTAATTAAACGTTCGTCACTAAAATCGATATCATCAAAAAAATGATTTTTGTAGTATTGATAACGAGTGTATTGAAGTATAGAGTCGTTTTGTATGGTATCAAACTACGTAGTTTCAGGTTCTTTCATGGCTTTAAATAAAGCAGCAACAAAAGTGGTAGGATGTTTTTCAATTATAGATAATCTGTAGTCTTGAACTTCTTTTTCAATGTCAGCTAATTGTTTTTCTATTTCTTTTTTTTCTTCGGAAGAAGTAGTTTCTTGTTTGTACTTTTCACGAAGTTTGGTAGCATTTTCTTGTATTTCACCAACATGTAACAGGTGTTCTAAAAACAATTTATTTTCTTCCGATTTTTTTACCACCATATTTTTAATCGGATTTAGTGTATCGGTTTCAATTTCAATAACAGGTTCATCTACCAAAATTTCAAATAATATTCTACCATTATGAAAAACACCATAAATACCACTTTCTATGGTTTTAGTACCTGTAAAATGAGCAATACTTTTTTCATTAACTTTTGCAGTATCTTTATAATAACGCTGATTACCATAGTAGTT
>CAMPHX010000408.1 GCA_946886085.1 uncultured Flavobacteriales bacterium
CCGAAAAAATTGACCTAATCCCTATTATTAAAAACACTATTAATTTATTTGATGAAGACGATAAAAAAAATTATTCCATTCAACTAAATACAACAGTTCAGTCAGCAAATATTGTCGCTGATAAAAATCAACTAATTAGGGTATTTACTAACCTTATTAAAAACGCTGTTCAAGCAATGCCTAGCGAAAAAAATGGCAGTATAGAAATTACTGTAACTACAAAAGACAATAATTTTGAAATTGTTGTTAAAGATAACGGTATTGGCATTAATGAAGAACAAAAAAATCATATTTTCACACCAAGTTTTACTACCAAAAATAAAGGAATGGGACTTGGATTAGCTATGGTTAAAAACATAATAGAAAATATAGATGGTACTATCCGTTTTGAGTCTATCCCAAATGAAACAACTTCATTTATAATGGAAATTCCTAAGGCTTAAGAAATAATGGAAAAGATATTACATAACATAGCTGAAAATGTAGATACAATTGATATAGAGCTATTAAAACAATTGGTAAAAAAGCTGCGTCCCACCATTTTTAGGTCGAACAAAGTTATAATAAAACGAGTTAATAAGCTTATTGAATTACTGAAAGAAAATGAAACTTACCAAAAAGGACTAAATCGTTATTTAAATACTATTTTTAGTACTAGTGATAGCCATTCCTTACTTACCGAATCAGGAATTTTATCTAGTGAAGGTTTTTTTAGCGAAAGCTTTAGAAAAGTAGCTCATATTTTCCTTCCTCCTGTCCCTCAAGAAAATGTATTGAGAGATATAGTCAACATGGTTTTTAATAAAAAATCCGATTACGTTTGGCTTAAAACTATTCCAACAAAGCTACTTGAAGAATTACTTGTAACAATCTTTCAACACCCATCGGAAGAAACTACAACTAAAAACTTCGCTACTTTACTAAATGCAATTGAAATTCTAATACACAGGGTTACTGCTATTGGTTTAGATCCTGAAATTATAAAACGGCACCCCGATTTATTAAACCCCGAATCTCCCTTTTTAGTAGTAAACAAAGAAGTTATAGACTTACTTCAAAACATTGAAAGTTCGGGTAATTTTTCGGTAAATACCGAAAAGCTAAAACACTGTGTTACTTTAATAAAAGAATGTGATCGGGTTTCCAAAAAAATTAGAAATAATCAACATAATGAAGGAGCCAGTTTGGCATTAACCTACTTGTTGCAACGCATGCATCAGCATCTTATTCGTATTTTAACTTTGTTAGAAATCTTATCTCATTTTGAAAGCAAAGAAAAATGGAAACCAATAAGTGTTTTTCTAAAAAATATAGTGCAATATGAAAACAAGAAAAACAGTCTAAAAGAGCTATTCCTAAAAAACATAGGCTTTCTTGCTTTTCAAATTACCGAACATGCAGGAAAAACAGGCGAACATTACATCACCAACAACAAAAAAGAATACATTAAAATGCTCTATTCGGCTATGGGTGGTGGATTTATAGTTGCTTTTCTTACTTGGTTTAAAGCCGCTATTTATTACTTAAAATTAGCTCCTTTTGGCGAATCGTTTTTGTATAGCATGAATTATTCTTTTGGATTTATTGGTATTCATCTTACTCATTCTACTTTGGCAACCAAACAACCCGCAATGACAGCCTCTAAAATTGCTGCATCATTAGATATAAAAGGTTCTGTAGAAGAAGCCATGAAAAACCTTTCGGCACTTATTGTAAAAACCTTCCGAAGTCAGTTTGTAGCTTTTGTAGGTAACATGTTCGTAGCTTTCCCTGTGGCCATTACCATTGCTATTATTTACTATTGGGTTGTTGGAAGCCATATTTTAGGAGATGCCAAAGCATTTAAAATTATTGAAAACCTCCATCCATGGGAAAGTTTTTCGTTAATGCATGGAGCAATTGCCGGACTATGTTTATTTCTTTCAGGAATAATTTCCGGTTATTACGATAATGCCGTAATGTTTCAAAAAGTTCCGGAAAGATTAAAACACCAACCTTTTCTGAAGTTTATAATGCCCAAATCTTGGTTAAACAAACTAAGCTATTATATAGAAAATAACTTGGGCAGTTTAGCAGGAAACTTCTTTTTGGGTATTTTCTTAGGTTCTATGGGAACTTTAGGGCATTTTTTAGGTTTACCAATAGACATTCAGCACGTTACTTTTGCTTCGGGTAATTTTGGTTTGTCATTAGTTTCGGTAGGTTCTCAAATAGATTTTATGACTTTTGTTCACACCGTTATTGGTATTATTGGTGTTGGCTTTATGAATTTTACAGTAAGTTTTGGATTAGCCATTTTTATAGCCATTCAATCTAGAAGAGTAGCATTTAATAAAACTGGCTTATTGCTTAAATATTTATTTGTGCATTTGTTTACCAAACCATTAGAATTTCTATTTCCTCCGGAAGAAAATACAGAAGAACTAGAAAATGAAGGTCTTAAAGAAAAATCCGAAGATTAACCTCCGGCAAAAGGTGGCAACAAAGCAATTTCATCACCATTGTTCAATTGAAAACTATCTTCAACTAAATGTTGGTTTACCGCAAACTGATAATTTAGCTTAGTAATAG
>CAMPHX010000409.1 GCA_946886085.1 uncultured Flavobacteriales bacterium
CTTCTAAATAAATACCTCCAAATTTTCCTGCATACACACCAACAATTTTATCCTGAAGTTTTAATTCTTCCATTAATGTGTTATTTTTTATATTAGCTTCAGAAAACAGTGTTAAATTAACACAAGCCGGCTTAACATAAATATTGTTTCCATAAAAATGATACTTTTCTTTCGCATAGCTTTTCATCCCCTCTGTTGTAGCAATTAAATACTTGGCTCTTTTAGTTAACCTCTTTTCAAAGAAAAAAAGCAGGCGATAAACCAACCCATTTTTTTTCCACACCCCATTTTCTACCATAGTTTCTGCATGTGGTTCATAACTATCAATTATAAGGGGTCTTCCAGTAAGTAAAGACAAAATATATCCAATCATACCAGCAGGTGTACACCAACAATGTATCACATCAATTTTTTCTTTTCTAATGGTTTTCAACAACTTAAAAATAAGTCTTATCCACATCATTAATCCCTTTAAACTTAGTGGATGATAATCAATAAGTATATTCTTAATCTTAGGGTGGTTATTGTTTATAGGTTGATTATTTTTTTCAAGCGTTGTAAGAAAAATCCTAGCCTCATTGGGTAGATGATTCGCAATAATATTTAAATAAGGCAAGGTATAAGTTTGAATCAGCGCATCATTATAGCTCCAAGATGTAATAACTAGTATGTTTTTTCTATTTTTCATTAACTATTTTCTTGAAAATTAATGCAAGTGATGCAGGATAATTTACAATTGCTAACAATAAAAAATACAAGCCTCGAAGCTTATTATTGCCATTTTTCCACCAACTACCGGCCAAAATAAGGTATAACTTAGAAAAACATTGTTTCCTAAACCAATAAGAATGAAAAAGTTGTTGTTTTTCACATTTTCTAAATAGATAAATACTGTCTTTTTCGAGTAGTTCTACATTTTTTGACATGTTTTCAGAGTGAATTCTATAATCCCACAACACTTCAGAAATAACACCAATTTTAAACCCATTTGCTAATGATTGAATTAATATATCCTGATCAGCATTATTAGATAAATTGACATCAAAACCACCTATTTTTTGTAAAACTTCTTTTTTAAATACTATTCCTGACGGTGCTGTATTATAGTTGGCTTTTAAACTCAAAAAATCCGCTATTTTTAAATTATTTTCTCCTTTTAAAATTCTATCTATTGGTTTAGATTGCTCATCAATCATTTGACAATAGGAATATACTACATCATAATCTGTTGATGTAAGAAATTTTACCTTTTTTTCTAAATTAGTGATGTGCCAAACATCATCTGCATCTAAAAAAGTAATGAACTCACCATTTGCTACTTCTAATCCTTTGTTACGAGTATCAGACACTCCTGAATTAGACTTATTAATCAATTGAATTCTATTATCTTTTTCTGAAAATTGATTTAAAATTGTAGCGGAATTATCCGTTGATCCATCATTAACAATAATGAGTTCCCAATTAGAATAAGTCTGATTAATCACCGATTTGATGGTTTCTGCAATGTATTTTTCTGCATTGTAGCAAGGGATGATAATAGAGACTAATGTTTTCAGATTAAACCTATTTTTTTTGCTGTTTCGGGTTTGCAAATTAAGTAATTCCAAAAGGAAGAAACAGTAATTTCTTCTTTCTGAGTAACTACATCATTTTTATCATCAATATCGAAATATAAATATCCTTTGTCTTTAAAAAGTGTATTGAGCTTAACGGCACATACTTCATCCCAAATTTCTATTAAAAAATCTGATTTAAATTTATCCATATACTCTCCCATACCTTCTAATACTTCAGGCTCGTGCGTTTCTACATCAATTTTCATCAAGTCAATTCGCTCTATATCGTTTTTATTTATAAAATCAACTAAGGCAATACATTCTATTTCTAATTCTTTTTGTGGAGTTGTTTCAGATAAAAGCGATTTATTTACAGTAACAGAGGTACAAAAATCATGACCCTCCATTAAAAATACCTTTGCAGTTCCATTAAAATTAGAAGCAGCTTTTGGAACAACTGTAATGTCATAATTATTTATTTCAACATTATAATTCAAATATTCTAAGACTTTGGGGAGCGGCTCAAAAGTATAAACCTTAGCTGTTGGGTTCAATGCTTTTGTAACCAATGAATACAATCCTGTATTTGCTCCAATATCCATTACCACACCAGCATCTACACATAGCTTTCTCCATAGTTTTAGTGATGTTTTTTCCCAACCGTTATCAATTCCTCCCCAAAACAACTCATTTTCTTCTGATGCGCCTAAATGGTACATTTTAAATTGATGATTAGCATCTACCTTAACAGTAAAAACACCTTTAAAGTGGAGATGTTTATATATATTTTCAGGTAAATCCATCCATTTTATCAATGAAAAAATTTGTTTCTTAAATGGAATTGAATTATAAATTTTCTTTACTACTTGCTTCATTATTTATCATATGTTTCACACCAAACTTTCATTACTCCAAACCTAAAATCCGTTTCTATTACGTTTAAGTCTGCATCTTTTATTAACTCCAATAATTCTTCTCTATCAAATTCCCAAACATGATCGGCATCTGTGTCT
>CAMPHX010000410.1 GCA_946886085.1 uncultured Flavobacteriales bacterium
GCATTAGGTAGAGTAGCTTATGCCGGTTTCGAAATTATTGAAGATAATGAAATTAACAATTTACATTATTTTGTAGTCAAAAAAAATGCTGATTTTGAACCTCGACCATTACCAAGATTTAGTTTGTTGTTTAAAATGCAGCGAATTGGTAAAAACAACAAGCCCATAACAGTTTTTAAAATACGAACCATGCATCCTTATGCTGAATATTTACAAGATTATTTGTATAAAACGAATAAATTACAAAAAGGAGGGAAGTTTAAAAATGATTACCGAATTACCACTTGGGGAAGAGTTTTTAGGAAGTTATGGATAGATGAATTACCCATGGTGTATAATTTTATAAAAGGAGAAATAAAATTGGTGGGTGTTCGTCCATTAAGTGAACAATATTTAAACCTTTATACTGAAGAATTAAAAACATTAAGAAAAGAAGTAAAACCTGGACTTATTCCTCCTTTTTATGTTGATTTGCCTGAAACATTGGATGATATTATTGCATCAGAAATTAGATATATTAAGGCGTATAAACAACATCCGTTTAAAACAGATGTAAGCTATTTTTATAAAGCAGTTTGCAATATACTTTTTAAGAAAGTGAGGAGTAACTAAAATATTTAAGGGTACTTAAAAATATTTAGGAGTACTTATAAGTGTGGCGTTTAAATAGAATAAGTATTTTTGAATTACGATTATGAAAAGAATTTTAATATTTTGTTTGCTCTTTTTTATGGGATGGAGCGTGTTGAAAAGTCAGGTAGTGTTGCAGCCTATTACTTCAAGCGTGTATGAGTTTTTGGATGAGATGGCTCAAGAAAAGAAAATTGAGCTAAATTCGGCTGTAAAACCTTATTCACGGATGTTTATTGCTAAAAAGTTGGAAGAAATTAATAATCAAAAAACCGACTTAAATAAAAGACAACAAAAAGAATTAGCATTTTACCTCAAAGATTTTAACAAAGAATTGATTGGTACTAAAGGTGATTTTGAGAAAAGAAAAGACTTATTCTACTATAATGACAGTTTGTTTACTTTAACGGTAAATCCTATTTTAGGATTTAGATATGCTACCAACGAAAATGGTGCTTATACTCAACGTTGGAATGGTGGTGAGTTTTATGGAAGTATAGGAAATCATTTTGGATTTTATGCAAGTCTCCGTGATAACGGAATTTCTGATATTTTAAATGCTCCAGAATATTTAACGCCTACCCAAGGTGGAAATTTTAAGTATAATCAAGGACAAACCGGACAAAGAAGCGATTACAGCGAAATGTTAGGAGGTGTTTTTTACTCGTGGAAATGGGGAAGGTTAGGAATTGTTAAAGACAACCATAATTGGGGAGACAATTATCATGGGGCTAATATCTTTTCAGGGAAAAATCCTTCTGTTGGATATGTAGATTTTAATATTAAACCTACTAAATGGTTTGAGCTAAATTATATTCATTCTTGGTTAGTTTCAGAAATTTTGGATAGTAACCGAATATTTTTAGTGAATAACCAAAAAAGAGAAGTATTTGTTAATAAAAACCTTGCTGCCAATATGTTTACCTTTAAACCATTTAAAAATTTATATATTTCTTTAGGAAATTCAGTGGTATATGCTGATGATGGCGTAAAACCTTTTTATTTTATACCGTTTTTATTTTATAAATCTGTTGATCATACTTTTAATGGCGCAGGAAGTAATGCGTTGGGGCAAAATTCTCAGATGTTTTTTAATATTAGTTCAAGACAAATAAAACATGTACACCTTTATACTTCTGTTTTTATAGATGAAATAAGTATTGGAAACATGTGGGATAAAAACAAGCATACCAATCTTATCAGTGCTAAGTTGGGTATGAAAATTAATAATTTTCCTATAAGAAATACTTACTTAATTGGTGAATATACACGAACTAACCCATGGACTTACAGACATCAAATAGAATCGACTACTTATGCTTCTAATCAATATACATTAGGACATTATTTGGGTGAAAATGCTCAGGAGATATATTTGGAAGCAGGTTTAAAAGTAATTAGAGGATTAAAATTAGCACTAGCTTATACCCATGCACAAAAAGGCGATGCACATATTTTTGAGATTGTTCAGGGAAACAGTAATGTTACCGGATTAAATTTCATGGAAAGAGTTGATTGGGAAAACCAAACCGTTGAGGCTATTGCCAATTACGAAATAATTAATGATGGGTATATTTTTGCCCGAGCAGCCCTTTCAAATATAAAAGGGAATGAATTTTACACTCCAGAAATAATGCGAGGGAAAACCACTACGATTACAGCAGGTATTAATTTTGGGTTTTAAACAAAAAAAGCAACGAATTTCGTTGCTTTTAAGTATTCTTCAGTTTTTATTAAGCTTCTCCCAATGGATTATCTGAAGTTTGAGTTACGCTATCAATGAAACGTCCGTTTACTACATTGAAAGAAATAGGACCTAATATCAATTCTTGTCCATTATTGTCTCCTGGTGTTTGAAAAACGTATTTATTTCCATCATGTCCGTCAATCATTCCTACACCTTGTGAGGTCCCTTTATTTC
>CAMPHX010000411.1 GCA_946886085.1 uncultured Flavobacteriales bacterium
AGACTCATTTAATTTCGACAACCTTACTATCTCAAATATAATTGATGACGACACAGAATTCATCCCTCTTTTATCTTCTGATGATGAAGAACAAATGAATTCTGAAGAAACACCTAAAGAATTACCCTTACTCCCATTAAGAAATACCGTTTTATTTCCCGGTGTAATTATTCCTATAACTGTTGGTAGAGATAAATCTATTAAACTTATAAAAGAAGCTTATAATGGAGATAAGACACTTGGAGTTGTAGCTCAAAAAAACGATGCTATTGAAGACCCCGAACCAAAAGATTTGAATGAAATAGGAACGGTTGCTCATATCTTAAAAATGCTTCGTATGCCTGATGGAAATACTACAGTTATCATTCAGGGTAAAAAACGATTTAAAATTAAAGAATTTACTCAAACAACTCCCTACTTAAAAGCTAGAGTAAAAGAGTTTAATCAATTGGAAAAACCTGAAGGCAGAAAATTCAATGCTCTGGTAAGTTCTATTAAAGATTTAGCTACTCAAATTATACAACAATCTCCAAGTATTCCTACTGAAGCTACTTTTGCCATTAAAAACATAGAAAGTCCTACTTTTTTAATCAACTTTATTGCTTCTAATATGAATGCAGGAGTTAAGGAAAAACAAACCTTATTAGAAATTCCTGAACTACAAGAAAGAGCCAATTTATTATTACAGCACTTAACCAAAGAGCTGCAATTACTAGAATTAAAAAATGACATTCAGTCCAAAGTTAGAACAGATTTAGATAAACAACAAAGAGATTATTTTCTTAATCAACAAATTAAGCAAATACAAGAAGAACTTGGTGGCGACCCTCAACAACAAGAAATTGCTGAGTTCAGAAAACAAGCCAAAACAAAAAAATGGAACAAAACGGTTAAAGAACGTTTTGAAAAAGAAATTAGTAAGCTTGAAAGACTAAATCCACAAGCAGCAGAATATTCTGTTCAATCCAATTATATTGAAACCTTGTTAGAACTTCCTTGGGAAAAATATTCTAAGGATAATTTTGATTTAAAAAGAGCTCAACGTATTTTAGATAGAGACCATTTTGGTTTAGAAAAAGTAAAAGAAAGAATTATTGAACACTTAGCTGTATTAAAACTAAAAGGCGATTTAAAATCTCCCATTCTTTGTCTTTATGGTCCTCCAGGTGTGGGAAAAACCTCGCTTGGAAAATCTATTGCTGAAGCATTAGGCAGAAAATATGTAAGAATGTCGTTAGGTGGATTAAGAGATGAAGCAGAAATTAGAGGGCACCGAAAAACTTACATTGGAGCAATGCCCGGAAGAATTATTCAAAGTTTAAAAAAGGTAGAGTCTTCTAACCCTGTTTTTGTTTTAGACGAAATAGATAAAGTTGGAGCAAGTCACCAAGGAGACCCTTCTTCAGCCTTATTAGAAGTTTTAGACCCTGAACAAAATGAAAATTTTTATGATAATTTTTTAGAATTAGATTATGATTTATCTAAAATCTTATTCATTGCTACCGCCAATTCATTATCAACCATTCAGCCTGCACTTAGAGACAGAATGGAAATTATTGAAATGAATGGCTATACCGTTGAAGAAAAAGTGGAAATTGCTACAAGACATTTAATTCCTAAGTTGGTAAAAAACCACGGACTGGTAAAAAATCAATTACAAATTCCTAAAAAAGTAATTGAAAAAATTGCAAGTGAATATACAAGAGAATCTGGTGTTAGAAATTTAGAAAAGAAACTAGCAAAAGTTGTTCGTCAAAAAGCCAAACAAATTGCTATGGAAGAAGAAAACTATAACCCAAAAGTAGTAATGGACAACCTTGTTGATCTATTAGGTCCGGGACATTCAAAAGACAAATACCAAGGCAATGATGTTGCTGGAGTTGTTACAGGGTTAGCATGGACTTCTGTCGGTGGCGATATTTTGTTTATAGAAACCAGCTTAAGTAAAGGAAAAGGAAAACTTACACTTACCGGAAATTTAGGTGATGTAATGAAAGAATCTGCAATTATAGCGCTCGCTTACCTTAAAGCTCATGCCGATATTCTTAATATTAGTCCGGAGACTTTTGATAAATGGGACACTCACATTCACGTTCCTGAAGGAGCAACACCAAAAGATGGTCCTTCGGCAGGAATTACCATGCTTACAGCCTTAGCATCAGCATTTACACAACGTAAAGTAAAAGCTAACTTAGCTATGACAGGTGAAATTACATTAAGAGGTAGAGTTTTACCCGTTGGTGGAATTAAAGAAAAAATATTAGCCGCAAAACGTGCTGAAATCAAGGAAATCATTCTCTCTAAAGACAATGAAAAGGACATCAAAGAAATAAAAGAAAACTATTTAACAGGTCTTAAGTTTCACTATGTAGAAAATATGACGGATGTAATTGATTATGCGCTAACCAAACAAAAAGTGAAAAATGCTATTAATATTACTGAAAAACAACAATTAAGAAACTAATAATCAGTATTTTAATTTTATCAACAATGTTGATAATTATTAATAATTAATTCGCAGTAAGCACACATAAAAAATTACTT
>CAMPHX010000412.1 GCA_946886085.1 uncultured Flavobacteriales bacterium
TATTTTTAGTAATGACCCTGACTGGAGCTATTGCTTTTGCTCAGGTGATTTTTCAAGTGCAATCTCCAGCTCCATTGATGGCGAATTATGCACTTACATGGGCAGATCCAGGGGGAAATGACTGGGCAACGCCAGATTTAAATAATCCAGCAAATGCTGTTACAGGTACATTGCAATTTGTTGATGCTCCAGGTGGCGATACTATTGCCTGTTCACCACCTTTATCTACTAATTTAACTGGAAATATTGCAGTTGTATATAGAGCTAGTTGTGAGTTTGGAGCAAAAGCTTTAGCAGCACAAAATGCAGGAGCTATAGCTGTTATTATAATAAATAATATAGCTGGACCACCAGTTGCAATGGGTGGAGGAGCTAGCGGACTTTCTGTAACTATTCCTGTTATCATGATTTCAGATGTTGACGGTGCTTTATTGAGAAATGACATTATAGCTGGAAATGTTACTGGATTTATAGGAAGTAAAGTTGGTTTATTCGCTGATGATTTAGGGTCAACCAGAGCAGATGTGTTGATGGCTAGAAGATTTTCTAACTTATTACCACTTTCTCAGAATGCAACAGAATTTAATGTTGCTACTGGTGCATGGGTAAGAAACTATGGTAACCAAACTCAAAATAATGCAGAGTTAAAAGTTGAAGTTTCTTTAGGAGGTGTTCCTCTTTTTGCTGATAGTGCTGCTATTAATGGGTTAGCACCAAATGATTCTATTTATGTTTCTTTAGCGTCATTTTCTCAAGCAGTTTATACAGCTGGATATTATACAATGACTTACACTATTACTACTCAAAATGCTGATGGAGATCCAAATGATAATGTTCTTTCAGCAGATTTTATGTTAGATAATGCTGTCTATTCTTATGGAAGAAGAGATGAAAATAATGGTGAATTATTAAGTCCTGCAGGCTATAGACCTGGTACTTTTACTAATGGATATGAAAATTGTTTAGCTTTTAGTGATCCAAATGCAAGTAGGTTGCAAGCTAATGGAATGACTTTTTCTGTTACAGCAAGCACTGGTGATGATATTTCAAATGAATTTATTGAAACAGTTGCTTATGAGTGGAATGATGTTTTCACAGATGTTAATGATCCCAACTTTGGTTTTGCCAATTTAGTAGAAGTAGATAATGTTTTCCATGTATTTCAATCTAATAATGAGCAGGACTCTAATATTTATATTCCTTTTAATTCTCCAATTACTTTAGTAGATAATCAACGTTATTTATTTTGCTTTAGAACGCAAAGTACAGTATTGTTTTTAGGCTTTGATAATCAATTAGATTATACGACTACTCAAAATACATATTTACAACCAAGTATTCCTTTGTTTGTAGATGGTTCTAATGCTTATTTAAATGGTTTTGGATTAGAGAATGTACCTGCTCTTTCTGTTACTTTTGCTCCTGCTGGTTCGGTTGGTGTGGAAGAAGTAGAAAACAGTCATGACATTACTCCTTATCCAAACCCTGCTGCTAATATTATTAATATACCTGTTGGTAAGTTTGATGGTTTAGCTCAGGTGGATATTTATGACGTTGCTGGAAAATTAGTTGCTACAGAAAATGTTAACTTAAGTTCAACTAATGTAATTTCTGTTGATGTTGCTAACATTGAAAATGGAACTTATATCTTCAAAATGACTTTTGCTGATGAATCTACAAAAGCATTTAATGTTTTAATTAGCAGATAATTTGCTGAAATAATACTGTAAAAAAACCTCCAAGAAGTCTTGGAGGTTTTTTTATTTTAAGTGTTCCGGTTTTTTTTGTCTAAAATCTTTTTTAGGAGGTGCTTTTTTCTCTTTATCTTCATGGAAAAAATACCTTAAATCGATGGTTAAATAATTTCCGGATAGTTCAAACCTAGCCTCTTCATTTCTATTAAATGCTTCGTACGTAACAAAAGATTGCATAAGAGAATTAAAAGGTCGGTGGAAAGAAAAACCAGCATACCAATAACCACTTTTTCTTGTTCTGTATTCCCAACCAACATTAGCTATTAAACTCACTTGAACCCAGCTTTTTCTATTTACGGCATTAGCAAATATTTCATACTCACTTACGAAAAGTGGAGTAGGGTATATGTCTACGGATAAACCTCCAGAAACATTCATAAACATTTCTCTACCTAATTGTACATAAACTAACCCGGAAACAGGAATTTCGTAAGTTACCAGTCTGAATTTAGAGTTACTTGTAAAAGCTGAGTCTTTATCATTTATACTGAGACTAAAATTTCTACGTAAGTAGTTGATACCTGTTTCTAAGGAGATGTTTTTTGTTAATCCCTTTCTTATTACCATTCCGAAACTTAAACCGACTTTGGGATCAATCTCAAAAGATATGTTATTTTGTTCTTTAGCTTGTTTGCCACCATCAATATAGTTCAGAGGAACAATAGGTTTAAACTGTATGCCAAAAGTGGTTACTTTCTCTTGTGCTTTAAGATTAAATGAAAGCAATAGAAAAATAAATCCGACAAAATAATAAAATGTTGTTTTTACATTCATAAAC
>CAMPHX010000413.1 GCA_946886085.1 uncultured Flavobacteriales bacterium
GTTAATAACCTTTCAGGATTTTTTTTGTGATTTATTTTGTCTTTTGTTCAAAGTGATTAATTTTAGCCAATATTTAAAAATCGTTTCATGGAGAAAAGTAAACCAATATTAAAACATCTTTTAGCAGTATTAATTTTATTTGTGGTAGCAGCAGCTTATTTCTATCCTGAATTACAGGGAAAGAAAATATTAAGTCATGACCAAGTGAGTGCCGCAGCAGCTGGAGCTCAATATGGAAAATATAAAGAAAATGATGAAACGATTTTATGGACTTCTCGAATTTTCTCTGGAATGCCTCTGTATCAGGTGTCTTATAGAACTGATACTAATTTATTGAACAATGCTTTAATACTAGTAAAGGTTCTTCCTAAAAGCATGTGGTTGTGGTTTTATTTACTCTTAGGGTTTTATATAGCTCTATCTATACTTGGGTATGATACAAAAATAAGTGTGTTAGGAGCAATAGCTTTTGGTTTATGTACTTGGTTATTTTTATCCATAGAAGCAGGTCATTCTAGTAAAATGACAACACTCTCATTTGTTCCTCCACTAATTGCTTCAATATTAATTTCCTACAGAGGTAGGTGGCTTATAGGTGGGGCATTAGCTGGATTGTTTACAGGCTTAGCCATTATGGCAAATCACCCTCAAATTGTGTATTATGCCTTTTTTATGATTATGGCTATAGTAATTGTAATGTTTGTTCAGGCAATTAAAAATAAAACTTTGCCTGTCTTTTTTAAACGTTCATTTATTTTATTAGCCTTTGGTATAATTGGGGTGCTAGCCAATACAGCAGCTTTGTGGACAACTTTTGATTATAGTAAAGAAACCATTAGAGGAGGAAAATCTGAATTAACCAAAGAAAATGTAAAACAAGGAACAGGACTAGATTTAGATTATGCCATGCAATGGAGTTATGGAAAGGCAGAAACTATAAATTTATTAATTCCAGGGGCTTTTGCAGGAGGTGCTTCTTTAGATGAAAATTCAGCAACTTACGAAATGTTGGTAGAGAAAGGAGTACCAAAAAAACAAGCGTTAGACTATGTTAAAGGCTTGCCATTGTATTATGGCGACCAACCCTTTACTACAGGACCATCTTATATGGGTGCTGCAATTATCTTTTTATTTTTATTGTTGTTTTTCATTTCTTCAGATAGGGTACGATGGGCTTATTTAGCAGTAACCATTATGGCTATAATCTTTTCTTGGGGAAAAAATTTCTTAATTGTAAATGAATTTTTCTTCAATAACATTCCGTTGTATAATAAATTCAGGACGCCTTCCATGTGGCTTTCTTTAGCTATGATAGCAGTTGTGTTGGGAGCAATAGCTGCTTTAAATATCATAATAAATAAAAAAGCAAGCACCGAAAAAATTAAAAAAGGTTTACTGTATTCGGGAGCTATTTTAGGTGGAGTATCTGTGTTTACGTGGTTATTTGGAGGTTCTTTTTCAGATTTTGAAGGAGCATATGATGGACAAATTGCAGAATCGGGTATAGATATCAACGTTCTTATTGAAGATAGAATTACCTTACTTAAATCTGATGCGTTAAGAACGCTAGTAATTATAGCTTTAACATTTGGTTTGTTATGGATGTTTGTTACCGAAAAACTAAAAGATGCTACAATGGTTTTTGGAATTTTAGCAGTAATCATTGTTGGAGATATGTGGATGGTTGGAAAAAGATTTTTGAATGATAGTGATTTTACCAAAGCAACTTCATTTGTAAAATCGATTAGACCAACACAAGCTGATTTACAAATTCAAAACGATCCAGCATACTTTAGGGTTTTTAATACAACGGTAAGTTCTTTTAATGATGTTAAAACTTCTTACTTCCACAACAGTGTTGGAGGATATAGTGCTGTAAAATTAATTCGTTATCAAGATTTAATTGAAAACCAATTGGCTAAAAACAACATGAATGTTTTTAACATGTTAAATACAAAGTACTTTATTGTTGGTCAGCCCGGACAAGAAGAAGCAAGAACCAACCCTGATGCATGTGGTGAAGCTTGGTTTGTAAATAATATTAAATGGGTAAAAAATGCAGATGAAGAAATGGCTGCATTAACAGACTTTTTACCAAAATCAACAGTAATTATAGATGAACGTTTTAAAGATTACTTAAAAGATTTTACACCTAATCCTTCAGCTCAAAATTCAGTAAAACTAACCTCTTTCCATCCCGATAATATGGTGTATGAAGCAACTGCAAACACTACTAATTTCGCAGTTTTCTCAGAAATTTGGTACAAAGGAAATGAAGACTGGAAAGCATATATTGACGGAAAAGAAGTTGAATTTATTCGTGTAAATTATTTATTAAGAGGCTTATTAATTCCAGAAGGAACACATAAAATAGAATTCAAATTTTATCCTAAAACACATTATACTGGAAGCTATATTACATTCATATTCTCACTTATTTGTATTGTAGGCTTTTTGGTAGTAGTTGTTTTATCAAAAATGGGTAAAAAATTACCAGGAATGGAGGAGGAAATTAGAGATTAGAAATTAGA
>CAMPHX010000414.1 GCA_946886085.1 uncultured Flavobacteriales bacterium
CTAATAATTTAGTATTTTTGTTATACTAAACTTATTATTTTGCTTAGAAAAGATAAAATAAAAATAATCATTGGGCTTTCATTAGCTGTAATTGTTTTTTCTACTTATTTACTAGTAGGAAAGGACGGAAATACCATGAAGGTTGTTGCCGGAAGTAGCTTATTTATTTGGCTAATAACTATGTACATCACTAATAAAAAACAATAAAATATGTTCGATAAATTTTTGGGTAAAAACCTCATGGGAAAAATGGGGGAAATGCAAAAACAAATGGAAGAAATCAAGCAAAAGCTTGAAAACATTTCTGTAATTGGTGAAGCCGAAAATGGTAAAGTAAGAGTGGTTGCTAATGGAAACAGAATGATTAACAATATTATTGTTGATGAAGAATACAAAAATACTGTTTCAGCAGAAAGCTTACAAGAAACCATTACTATAGCAGCCAACAGAGCTTTAGAACAAGCCGAAAGAATTGAGAAATCTGAAATGAGCCATGCTGCTATGGGCATTTTACCCGGTTTAGGATAATGGATTTTTTAATTATCGGTGGAGTCGCTTTTTTAACCTCTATCCTCACCTTCTTTTCTGGTTTTGGAGTAGGAACCATTCTTACTCCTGCTTTTGTACTGTTTTTCCCTATAGACATTGCTGTTGCTATGACTGCCATTGTTCACTTTCTGAACAATCTCTTTAAAATGGGACTTACTTTTAAAGACATTAATAAAAATGTGCTGATAAAATTTGGTATTACTGCCATTCCATTAGCATTTTTGGGTGCTTGGCTACTAATGAATTTCTCTAATAATAACCGAATACTATATGAATTTACTATTGGAGATAAAACACTTACTATTAAGTTAGTAGAATTGATTATTGGCATTATGATGCTGGTTTTTGCCATTTTTGAATTGTTGCCAAGTCCGAATAAAACAGTATTAAAAAACAACATGCTTTATTTGGGCGGTGCAATAAGTGGTTTTTTTGGTGGTTTATCAGGACATCAAGGAGCTTTGAGGACTATTTTCTTACTTCGAAGTGGATTGACCAAAGAAAGTTTTATAGCTACAGGTATTGCTATTGCTTGTATTGTGGATGTTAGCCGAATAAGTATTTATTTCGCTAAACTACAAAGCATTTCATTAACAGAAAACTATTGGATAATAACATCTACTACACTTTGTGCTTTTGTGGGAGCTTTTATTGGTAAAAAATTACTCAAAAAAGTTACCATTACTTTTATTCAGTATGTGGTGGCTATTTTAATCATCATTATTTCTGTGTTGCTAATTGTTGGCATTATTTAGTTGAGAATTTAAATAAACAACCAACAACTTATTTGTTTAACTTTGTATTGCAAATCGTTCTATCGCTGTTTCATTTTTATGAGAGAGAGGAAAGTCCGGGCAGCACAGAGTATCCTACCTAGCGAAAGCTAGGGTATTGTTTCAGGAATGGAACAGTAACAGAAAGTGCCACAGAAAATAGACTACCTTTCCGATTTATCGGGAAGGAAAAGGTGAAAAGGTGAGGTAAGAGCTCACCAGTTACAAAAGTAATTTTGTAAGCTAGGCAAACCTTAGGAGCTGAAAAATCAAATAAACCAAGGCTTGAGGGTTACTCGCCTAATCTTGGAGGGTAGATTGTTAGCTCGTGGAGGCAACTCCTCGACTAGATAAATGATAGAAACCTCAACCAATGTATTGGTGAATGGTACAGAACCTGGCTTATAGATTTGCTTTTTATAAAACTACTGATGATAATACAAATTACACGGATTATCACAAATAAGAAAACCACTAACTAGTTAGTGGTTTTCTTATTAAATATTATTCTTCTAATTTAAAGACTCTTTTAACTTCTTCATAATTTGAATAATCAACATTTGGGTTGGCTAACTTGGCTGAAGAAGGAATTGTAACTATCTTTACTGTAATTGGATTTGGTGTAGATGAATAACCATAAGCTATTATATCAAGTGAATTTAATTCATATCCATATAACATTGAAACTGATTGAAGTGATAAAGGCAATGTTAAGTATGAACTACCACTATCATAACTAATATAACAATGTACACTACCTTTTAAAACCACATCTTGAGTAATATTAGATGTCCAAAGACTAACAATATATGCATTTTCAGATGAAGAATACACCCATGATCGGTTATAAAAAGTTGATGATTTCACATTTGCATTACCATCTTGTCCAGCTGGTCCTGGCAATCCATCTTTACCATCTTTACCGTCTTTTGCACAACCAATAATAGTTGAAACACTTGCTATTACTAATAGCATTAAAATTCTTTTTGTTGTTTTCATAATATTTTGTTATTTGTTCAAAATCAAAAGTATAAAAAAAATCAAATACATACTAATTAGTATGTGTGTTTTTCTTTATTTTTTTTGAAATTGCCCATAAATGGGGAATAGAAGACAACAAAGAGCTAACAAAGAGTTACTACAAAAAATTGCAGTAAGAATAAAAGAGTTGCGAGAAAGAAAAGGAGCTAGTCAAGAAGATTTTATT
>CAMPHX010000415.1 GCA_946886085.1 uncultured Flavobacteriales bacterium
ATTTTATGTTAAAAAATTTAATACTATAAAGCCCTCCAATCGAGAAAAAGGGGCTAAATTTGCCTACCTATCAATTCACTTTTAAAAGCATCTCGATGAGACAATTAAAAATTACTAAGTCTATTACCAACAGGGAAAGTGCTTCGTTAGACAAGTATTTATTAGAAATTGGTCGGGAGGAACTTATAACTGCTGAAGAAGAAGTAGAATTAGCTCAACGCATAAGAGAAGGAGATCAAATTGCTTTAGAAAAATTAGTTAAAGCCAATTTAAGATTTGTGGTGTCTGTTTCAAAACAATATCAAAACCAAGGTTTGTCCTTACCTGACTTAATTAATGAAGGTAATTTAGGATTAATTAAAGCTGCTCAACGTTTTGATGAAACTAGAGGGTTTAAATTTATTTCTTATGCTGTTTGGTGGATTCGTCAATCTATTTTACAAGCAATAGCCGAACAATCCAGGATTGTACGTTTACCACTTAACCAAGTTGGTTCATTAAGCAAAATAAAAAAAGCATTTTCTAAGCTAGAACAAGAGTTTGAAAGAGAACCTTCTATAGATGAAATTGCCAATTTACTAGATATTAGTATAGACAAGATTGATGGTTCTATTCAGGTTTCGGGCAGACATGTATCTGTTGATGCTCCCTTTGGAGATGATGAAGATTCAGGAAGTTTATTAGACGTTTTAGCTGATAATGATGGTACAAGAACAGACGTTTTGTTAATGCAAGAATCTCTACATCAAGAAATTTGCAGGTCACTGTCAAAACTATCCGACAAAGAAAGATCGGTAATAGAATTATTTTTTGGCATAGGCTGTAAACAACCCCTTTCTCTTGATGAAATTGGTGAATCATTTAATTTAACTCGTGAGCGTGTTCGCCAGATAAAAGAAAAAGGTATTAAGAAATTAAGAACATCATCAAAAAGTGATTTACTTAAAGCCTATTTGGGGTAAAAAAATATAGTTATATAAATATACATTTAAAAATCAATTAAAAATTTATCATGGAAATTCTTGACAAAAACAAATCCTACGAAGAAAATCTAAATGAATATGTAAGGAGAGAAAAAGCTGCTGTTAAACTTATTAGTTCAATCGGGCATTTAATGTACGAAAAATCTATTGAGTTAGTACTTTTTAGAAACCCTTTGGTAGATAAAAGCATCTCTGATGTTTTAAATCTACATTCAAAAGCAAAAAGTATTGCTTTTAACCCTGTTGATATTTTTGATAGTTCTTCTTTAGCTAAAGAGTTGGAAAGCTTAGACATTGCTCCATCAAAAATAGACATTGGCAGATTAGCTGCTGAATGGCACAATGAAAAAGCTAGCTACGCTTCTCAATCCGACTTTTTGAAAGATAAATTAAAAGATTTTATTGCTGCTGACGGTCATCAATTACAACCTAAAGATGTTGTTTTATTTGGTTTTGGAAGAATTGGAAGACTAGCTGCCAGAGAATTAGTAAAACAAGCCGGAAAAGGACAACAATTAAGATTAAGAGCTATTGTTACTCGAAAAGTAACTGATGAAGAAATTATTAAAAGAGCTGCTTTACTAAGAAACGACTCTGTACACGGATTATTTTCAGGAACTGTAGATGCTGACGTTGAAAATAAAGCCCTTATCATTAACGGACAAATTGTAAAATTAATTGAGGCAAATAATCCTGAGGATGTTGATTACACCGCTTTCGGAATTAACGATGCATTGTTGATTGACAATACCGGTGTTTTCTCTAACCGAGAACAACTTTCAAGACACATAGAAGCCAAAGGAATTAGCAAAGTATTATTAACTGCTCCGGGCAAAGAAGTGCCTAATGTTGTTTACGGAATTAACGAAAACACCTTAGACTTAGAAAATGAAAATATCTTCTCAGCAGCCTCTTGTACAACTAATGCCATCTCTCCTATCCTTTATGTAGTAGAAAATGAATTGGGCGTAGTTAAAGGGCATATAGAAACGGTTCACGCTTATACCAACGACCAAAACTTATTGGACAACATGCATAAAAAACCAAGAAGAGGTCGTTCTGCAGCTATTAACATGGTAATTACTTCTACCGGTGCAGGAAATGCTGTAACTAAAGTAATTCCTTCTTTAAAAGAAAAATTAACCGCAAATGCAGTAAGGGTTCCTACTCCAAACGGTTCTTTGGCAATTCTTAGTTTAGAAGTTAAAAAGGAAACTTCTGTAGATGAAATAAACGAACTAATTAGAAAAGCAGCCCTTCAGGGAAGTTTAGTAAATCAAATTAAATACGAAAACGATCCTGAATTAGTATCTACAGATATTATAGGAAACATTTGTTGCTCTGTTTATGACAGTAATGCAACCATCGTTTCTAACGACAAAAAAAATATAGTACTTTATGTATGGTACGATAACGAGTTTGGTTACACTAAACAAGTAATTCGTTTAGCTAAATATATTGCAAAAGTTAGAAGGTTAATTTATTATTAATACCAACTTTTATCAAAAAATAGGGTGGATAAATTAGTTTATTCACCCTATTTC
>CAMPHX010000416.1 GCA_946886085.1 uncultured Flavobacteriales bacterium
CTTAAAAACAACTAATTATGAAAAAGATACCATTTTGTTTGACAACAATAATGTTGCTTATGTTAAGTATAACAAGTATTAAAACCCATGCTCAAGCCTTCCAAAAAGGCAATTGGAATATTGATGTAGATTTAGGCTTAGGAATTTATGCTACCGAAACAACATCAAAAATTAGTGCTTTTGGTTTTAATTTTACTGATACTGATAAAGATGGCACGGCAAGTAGCATTTTTAGAATTGGAGCAGAATATGGAATATCAGATAAATTTGGAATAGGTGTAAAAATAGGTGCTAGCAATTATTTTATTGCTGAGGAAGATAAAGATACCTTAAAAAGTGTAAAAAGCACAGACTTTGCTATACATGTTAACTTCCATTTACTCAAAGCCGACAAAAATGATTTATTTTTAACTCTTGGAGCAGGCGGTACTTCTGCCAACTGGGAATACCAAACAGACCCTGCTATAATTTTAGAATCAGCTAGTGGTAAAGGGGGATATTTTACTTTAGGTATTACCGATAGAATTTTCTTTTCAGATAACATAGGAATGTTATTTAGTTTAAATTTTCCTATGATGAGTATAAATATTGATCCCAAACTGGTAGATAGTGCCAATAATTTTCTTAGTGGAGTAAATTACACTTGGGATATGGATATGAAACTCAGAGGTGTTTATATAGGTACTGGATTGGCGATAAAATTCTGAGTTCAATAAATTCCTTAAATTTACATCAAAATAAAACTACAACTATGAAAAATGTTTACTTAACTTTTATAGGATTGAACTTAGCTCTTGCTTCAATAGCTCAACCAACGCTTACATCAACCAACCATGCACCACTAGTTGGAGAAAACCAATTGTATTATATTGCTGACAGTAATAGTGTTATTGATAATACGACAGGAGCAAATGTAACCTTTGATTACAGTACTCTTGCGGGTTACGGAATGTCTCAAACCAACTATTATGTTAACCCTGCTACCACTACTTATTCAAGCTATTTTCCTACCGCAACTTATGCTGACACCACTTTAGGTTCACCAGAAAATAAACGCTACGGACAATTGGTAAGTACTGATAGCTTGGTAAATAACGGAATGGTGTTAGATATTAATACTTTTGGTGTTACCATAGTAGAATTTTTCGACCCTGAAAAAACAATGACTTATCCATTTGTATATGGAAATAGTTTTAATGATGTTTTTTCAGGCCAGTTTACGTCTGTTGATTATAATACAACAACAGATGGTAATGGAACAGTTTCTGTAAATGCAGATGCTTGGGGAACACTATTGTTACCAAACAGCGTAAGCATTCCTAATGTTTTAAGAGTTGTTCAGTTTGATAGCTTAGTTACCGATACAATCCACTTACCTTTTCCTTTGCCAGCTATTCTTCCTATAACTATTAAAGGAAACATCATTAACTATTACGAACCTTCTATTAGCAAATACCCATTACTCTCTATTATTGATGCAGAAATTGCAGGAGATTCTTCTAGAACAGTAATTTCTCAATATCCTATGCCTATGGTTGGTGTTAATGAGTTAGAAAACAACTTTAAGTTAACTGTTTATCCTAACCCTATAGCTAACGAAAATGCTACGCTTACTTTTGAATTAACAACTGCTGAAAAAGTAGAAGTAACGCTGCTTAATCAATTGGGACAAGAGTTAAAAAATGTATTTACCGGTAATATGCAGCCAGGAATGAATACACTTACCATTGAAACAGCTAACTTATCTAAAGGAATTTATTTTGTAAGTACGTTAATTGGAGAACAAAAAATTACTAAAAAACTAATAGTTCAATAATCAATTAACTAAGCGGGAATTGATAATAAGTTCCCGCTCTTTTATGTCTAAACCTGTTCTTTAAAAATAGAAAGAAAGCAACAATCCGGCTGTAGAATTTACATCAAAACCTCTATCAGAAGTACCTCCTTTAGAATTAACAAAAGAAGATGTTTGTTGTCCGCTTACAGGTGTATCTACCACACTTTCACTTTGATCGCCACCTCTTACTGATGCCATATAACCTAAGTTAAATTCTGCTCCAATAGAAATATGTTCAGCAAAGAAATAATTAAATCCGGCTAACACATTTACACCAAAACTCATTCCGCCATCTTGCTGTATAATTCTTTTAATACGTTGTGTTCCTAGTTTGTCGGTAATTTCAGTGGTAGCATCAATTTTAGTATTGCCAATTCTGCCAACTACCAACTCACCGCCAACGTAAGGCATTAATCTTCTGGTGCCTTCAAATTGAATTTCGTAACCCAAGGCAACCGAAAAATCAAACCTTGTTTCAATAGAGTCAACTTCTCTCCAAGCTCTATTGCCTGATAGCAATGAAATACTATCGGCAGAAAAATTATTCTCTCTTTTAGAATATAAACCTAAGCCAATTCTTAAGGCTCTATTGTCTTTTAGCTGGTATTTTGCCAATACAGTATTGTTATTATTGATGTCCGAGCGAGTACCTAAAGAAATATTATCTATCAATCCAGTTAAGTT
>CAMPHX010000417.1 GCA_946886085.1 uncultured Flavobacteriales bacterium
GTCTTGTTTTTAGCCTATAATCATTAATTAACAGCAGGTTAAAATCTTGCATAAAAGTAATGCTTTTTACTACATAGATTAATACTTTTGCCTTTAAATTATAAAGATGGAGGAAATTTTAGATAATAAAAATTGGTTTGAGGCTTGGTTTGATACTCCATACTATCATCTTTTGTATAAAAATAGAAATGCTAAAGAGGCTAGTTTTTTTATTAATAATTTAATAGATTACTTATCTCCTCCTGAAAATACTTTTTTGCTTGATGCTTGTTGCGGAAAAGGAAGGCATGCACTTTATATGAACCAGCTTGGTTTTTCTGTAGATGCTTTTGATTTATCTGCTAACAATATTGAACATGCTAAACAATACGAAAATAATAAGCTGCATTTTTTTGAAAATGATATCAGAAAACCATTAAATCAACAAAAATATAACATTGTATTTAATTTATTTACCAGCTTTGGTTATTTTGATAACGAAGAAGATAACATACAAGCAATTAAAGCACTATCGGATAGCTTAAAACAAGATGGAGTACTGGTGATTGATTTTCTTAATGCCCAAAAAGCCATTGAAACGATGGTAAGCAAAGAAGAAAAAAAAGTAGATGATTTAACTTTTAAAATTAAGCGTAAGGTTAAAGATGGATTTATTGTAAAACAGATTTCTTTTGAAGATAACGGCAGAAAATTTAGTTTTGAAGAAAAAGTTAAAGCACTTTATCAAAAAGATTTTATAAATTACTTTAATCTTGCAGGGTTAAAATTAATTAAGGTTGCCGGAGATTACCAATTAAATGATTTTCATATTCATTCGTCAGACAGACTAATTCTTTTTGCTAAAAAATAAATTTATGGAAACGAGTTATACTTATTTTATTCTTTTTTTAGCAGCTTTTTTAAGTGGTGGAATTATAGTGCTTGTAAAACCTAAAATGGGCTTATCTCTAAAGTTATTGTTGTCTTTTAGTGGTGCATATTTATTGGCACTTTGCTTTTTACACCTTATTCCAGAATTGTATGTAGCACCATCTTTTCAGGTAGGACTTTTTATTTTAATTGGTTTTGTTTTTCAATGGTTTTTAGAAGTTTTTTCAAAAGGAATAGAGCATGGTCATTTTCATACACATCCACATGAAACTAAATCAGTATTTCCTTATGCTATATTTTTAAGTTTGTGGTTACATTCTTTTGTGGAAGGAATGGCACTTATAGAACCGGAACATCATCACCATCACGACCATGAAAATTCTTCTTTATTATTAGGTATAGTCATTCATAAAATTCCAATAGCCATTGTGTTGGCATCTTTATTATTAGCTCAAGTTAAAAATAACTTGGTTACCATTGGCGGAATAGTAATGTTTGCTATTTCTGCACCTTTGGGCTTGTATTTAGGTCAACATTACGGAAGTTTGTTTTTAGCAGATATAACGGTGTTAATGGCATTGGCAGTAGGAGTGTTTCTACATATTTCTACTACCATTTTATTTGAATCTACCGAAAACCATAAGTTCAACTTTAAAAAATTCGGTGTTATTATCTTAGGGTTTATTTTAGCTATTGTTACGCTTTAGTAATAACATCACTTCTTACTAGCATCAAACAAAATGGCTTTTTCCTCTTTGCTTAAGCTGTCGTAACCCGATTTAGATATCTTATCTAGAATAGCATCAATCTTTTGTTGATTGGCTGCTTTTTGAGCATTATATGCAACATCAGATTTAGTTTTCCCCGGATTTTTATACACCACCTTCATTTTTCTTTTAGAAGAAAATAAATAAGCAAAATAGTTGAGCAAGCGATTAACACCCACAGTAATGTCTTTGCCACTTCTTAAACGATAAACAAAATAAAGACCGAAAAAAGCTCCTCCTAAGTGGGCAATATGTCCACCAGAATTGCCTTGCGGAATACTAATAATATCCATAATGACATAAAACAGCGCAATGTATTTCAGTTTTACGCTGCCTAAAAGTATTAATCGTATACTGTAATTGGGGACATAAGCGGCAATAGCAATTAACACTGCCATTACAGATGCTGAAGCTCCTAAAGCTAAAGCTCCCGAAACAATTTCATTAAATACAGGGAAAATATTGAAGGTAAGGATAAATAAAAGGCCTCCTGAAATTCCGCCTAAAATATAAGTACCGATAAGCTTTTTAGCATCTAAAAATTGCAAGAAAATTTGTCCGCCAAAATAAAGGATAAGCATGTTGAAAGCTAAATGCAAAAAGCCTTCATGTAAAAACATGTAAGTAATGATTGTCCATGGCTTTATAATTAATTGACTAGCATCTGCCGGTAATGCTAACCAAGAAGCGACCATGCTACTACCCGAAACACCCGTAAAAAAGTAGAAGAGCAAACCAATAAGGTGTACCAAAACAAAAACAGCTACATTAATAAAAATGAATTTTATTAAAGCCGTTCCTATTTTATACTGATGTTTTAAATCGTCTATAATACTCATGTGTGTTTTTTAGTTGTGTTTCTCACAAATATATTATTTTAAAA
>CAMPHX010000418.1 GCA_946886085.1 uncultured Flavobacteriales bacterium
CAATATTTCAGCATAGATTAAAAGTTGGATAAGGTTAGAAAGGTAAACTATTGAACTAAAATATATTAAATTACTGTTTTTGTATTTTTTTGTTTTCGATGCCCACCTTAATCGCTGCTGGACAAAAGACAAAAATGTTGAGGTTTTATCCGTTTTAACAATAAACTTTTCATCTAAAATACCAATGACTACTCGTTTTTGGTCAACAAATTTTTCCAACAAAAAAACATCATCACCCGAAGGAGTTTTGTGCTTATCAAAACCATTCACATTTTCAAAAACTGCTTTTTTGTAAGCAATGTTGGCACCGTTGTTTAAAATTGGGAGATTATTCCCTAAAGCTCCAAAAGTAAGAGCTTGCATGGCTAAAAAATCTAATTCTTGGAAACTATCTAATAATAAATTACCAGAAGTTTGTTCCTTAAAATCTACTGGACCAAGCAACATAGCTGTTTCATTATTACTAAATGATTGATTGATGTATGAAAGCCAATTTTCAGGAACTTCACAATCGGCATCTGTAGAAGCAATGATGGGATGATTAGCGTTTTCTATTCCAAGTTGTAAAGCTGCTTTTTTACCATGTTCGGAACTTAAATGAAGTAGTTGAATGCTTAATTTACTCGTTGTTTGATACTCTTCAATTTGTTTGACACTGTCATCTTCAGAATGGTCGTTTACCAAAATAACTTCAAATAAATTGTTGCTGTAAAGCTGTTTTTCTAATGCGGAAAGACAAGCAATTAGGTTATTATTTTCGTTTCGAAAGGCTATCACTACCGAGATTTTATGTTGAGGGTGATTTGCTTGCTGAAAAATTGCTTTTTTTTGCTGTTTCAGCCATCCTATAGTGATATATACCATCGACAAAAAGTAAATGGCAGAAGTAAAGACAATCAGGTATAAAATTAAACTTTGCAAGCTAAAATTTGAGTTGTTTTAATCCGCTAATTCCTATAATTGAAGGCAAAGCTACATTAATTATCCACAAACTTACAGCAGCACTAATAATTAATAAATTATCGGTAGAAACTGAGCTAAAAACAACTAAAGCAACAGAGCCTCTTACGGCAATTTCGGAAATAACAAATGTGGGGATAAAAGAGCTAATTACAAAAAATAAAGGGATTAAACTAAATGTCGTAACATTGTTTATCGGAATATGAAAAGCGGTGAGTACCAAGTAAAATTGAATTACAAATACAAAATACCTCACTAAACTAAAAAATAACACTGTACTTTTTTCTTGAGTGCTTAAAAAACTAAATTTTTCTAGCCACTTTTTTCTATTTAAGAAGGGTATTTTTTGAATGAAAGTCAATACGATTTTAGAGTAGAAATAAACAAGAAATAACAATACGGTTATGATGCTTCCGATTATCGTCCATAAAATAAAATGGTCTTCTATTATAGTATTTTCTTTTAGTAAGAGTACAGCAACAAATCCCCCTAAAAAAGTAATGATAACCTGACTAAAAGAAGCTAAAAACGTGACACCAATTAAGCCGGTTAAGTGAATTTTATTGTTGAGTAAATAAACTCTGGCGGGAATTTCTCCAATTCTGTTGGGAGTTGTTAATCCAATAGTGATGCCTGCAAATACATGTTTTAAGGTTTTTGTAAAAGGAATATTTTCAAACTTTCGGATAACAAATTTCCATTTGAAAGCTTCTATACCCCAATTTACAGGCATTAACAATAATGCAATAAGTAGTAAAATATAATTTTCGGTAGTTAAAACAGAAAATGAAGTAAGGTGTGTATCAATATCATCCTTTAGTCGGAAATAAATGTAAATAAGTGCTAAAACGCCAATAATTATCCTAGCAAGTAAATTGATATATTTGTATGATTTTTTATGTGAATTCAAAACAGGTATCAAAAATTGGTTAAAGATAAGATAATATTAGGAATAGACCCCGGAACCACAATTATGGGTTATGGAGTAATTCACATCAAAAATAACAAAATGAGTTTATTGGCAATGGGTTCTATCAATTTAACTAAAATAGACACCCATTTTATGAAGTTGAAGAAGATTTTTGAGCGAACCAATTATCTTATTGATGAATACAAACCCGATGAAGTAGCTATTGAAGCACCATTTATGGGTAAAAATCCGCAATCGATGTTGAAATTGGGAAGAGCACAAGGAATTTCTATTGCGGTGGCGTTGTCGAGAGAAATTCCGGTAACAGAATATTCGCCAAAAAAAATTAAGCAATCTATTACTGGAAAAGGGACAGCTTCTAAAGAACAAGTTGCTGGAATGTTAGTTTCGTTGCTAAAAATTAAAACGATACCTACGCATTTAGATGCTTCCGATGGATTAGCAGTAGCGGTTTGTCATTATTTTCAGATGGGAAAACCTGTTGGCGAAAAAGGATATACAGGATGGAAAGCTTTTATAAAAGAAAATCCGGGAAGAGCGAAGTAGATTAACGATTAGAAATTAGAGATTAGAAATTGATTTACTATAAATAATAAACTTTAAAGCTCCGAAGGAGCGATATTTAAT
>CAMPHX010000419.1 GCA_946886085.1 uncultured Flavobacteriales bacterium
CAGCTAAACACAGGGCTGTTGATATTAAAATTTTCTTCATAGTATAGTTATTATTCATTAATATTTGAAATCTATTCAGCGAAAATAAGAATTATTCCTACTTCATTTATCACAAAATACATCAATGGTTAAATTTTATTATAAGTGGTTGAGAAGTTTAGTTTAAAAGGTTAAAAGTTTATGAATTTAGTTAATTCTCAGTTTGCAGTCTTCCGACTTCTAACCATCAACCTCTAATCTCTAATTCCTTATAATACTTGCAAAAATGAGTGATTTCGCACTTATCGCATTTGGGTTTACGGGCAACACAAATGTATCTGCCGTGGAGAATTAACCAATGGTGAGCAATGGGAATAACCTCTTCAGGTAAATGTTCTACCAATTGTTTTTCGGCAGCAAATGGTGTTTTAGCATTGGTAGTTAATCCTAACCTTTCGGCAACTCTAAAAACATGTGTATCTACCGCCATAGCCGGCTTATTATAAATAACACTAGCAATAACATTGGCTGTTTTCCTGCCTACTCCGGGCATTTTTTGCAATTCATCTATATCTGATGGAACAACATTATTAAAATCATTCACCAACATATTCGCCATCCCTACAATGTGTTTCGCTTTATTATTTGGATAACTTACACTTCTTATGTACTCAAAAACTTCTTCTACATCGGCAATAGCCAACTCATTGGCATTAGGAAAACGTTCAAACAAATCTTTTGTAACTATGTTTACCCGCTTATCGGTACATTGTGCCGAAAGTATTACCGCTACTAATAATTCATAAGGATTGCTATAGTTCAACTCTGTTTCTGCAATAGGCTGGTGTTTACTAAAATAGTCGATAAAATGTTGGTAGCGTTCTTTTATTGTCATGGAAACAAAATTAGTTTATTCCATACATTTATTCCCAAAAAATAGATTGAATCTAATAAATTGAGTTATTTTTGAGCCTCATTTTAGGCATTATGCACGACAGACATACAAATAGAGAAAGGTATTTTAACGAACAAGTTTTTACTACTACCAACTACGTTATCCCTTATTTAAAAGGTTTAATGGATATTACTCCCGAAACTACTGTTGCAGAAATTGGCTGTGGCGAAGGTGGTAATTTACTTCCTTTTTTAGACTTAGGCTGTAAAATTATTGGTATTGACCTTGCTGCAAACAAAATAGAAAATGCCAAGAAGTTTTTTGATAATCACCCTAATAAACAGCTGGCTACTTTTATTGCCGAAGATATTTACAAGGTAAATCCTGCCGATTATCCCCAGTTCGATTTGATTATTATGAGAGATACTATTGAGCATATTCCTAATCAGGAAGTGTTTTTGGAAAACCTCAAACAATTTTTATCTCCCAAAGGAAAAGTATTTTTTGCATTTCCTCCTTGGCGTATGCCTTTTGGCGGACACCAACAAATTTGCAGAAGTCGCTACCTTAGCAAATTGCCTTATTTCCATTTGCTACCCAACTTTTTGTATGTAGGCATGCTTAAAATGTTTGGCGAAAGTCAACAAACGATAAATTCCCTACTCGAAATTAAAGACACAGGAATTTCTATCAGTAGATTTGAGAGAATTGTAAAGAATTGCAACTATAAAGTAGATAAAAAAACCTATTTCATGGTTAACCCCAACTACGAAATTAAGTTTAAGCTAAAAACCAGAATACTACCGGGAATAATGAATATTCCTCACTTCAGAGATTTTTTTACTACCGCCATGTATTGTGTGATTTCTAAGGATTAAATTTATTTACCCTCTCTCCTTACGAAGCGTATCGAAAATAATGAGCCTAACCTAAATCCCAGTATTCTAACTTTACTAACACTGGATCCCTGATTTTCGTTACACTCCGTAAGGGAAAGCAAAACAGACATCCCTCTCCTTGCGTAGCAAAGCGAAGACAAGGAGTCCAGCCTAATATCCCAGTATTCTAATTTTACGAAAACTGGATCCCTGATCTTCGTTGCACTTCGTCAGGGAAAGCAAAACAGACACTCCTCTCCTTGCGTAGCATAGCGGAAACAAGGAGTCTAGCCTAATATCCAAAACCTAATCTCAACGGCTTTCCGTCAGGGAAGAAAAATTATTTCCATTTTTATGGAATTTCGCTTTTAATTGCATCAACTTTGATGTAAAATTGCATTTATGAAGTTAGTTATCCAAATTTTCATTTTCATTATTATGCTGCCAACGGCTACCTTGTTTGCACAAGAGCAAGTAAAAATTAGCGGGAAAATTCTTGATAAAACCACTCGACAAGCGATAGAGAATGTACACATTAAGGTACATCATCAAAACATTATAAGTCGTACCAACAACAAAGGTGAATTTGAAATTCGTTTTCAACATCAGCAATTTACTACCTTAGTTATTTCTCATACTTCTTACAATACCCACTACGAAGTAATTACCAACAATACTGATAGTATTTACCTCAACATTACCTTAGAGCAAAAAATAGTGGCTTTAAATCCTGTTGAAATTACCAGTATCAATAAACCTATTCC
>CAMPHX010000420.1 GCA_946886085.1 uncultured Flavobacteriales bacterium
GGTTTATTATTCAATGCTTTTTCAATTTCTTCCATTAATTCCGGAGTTAGTTTTGCTTTTGCTTCAATGGCTTTAAAGTTTTCTTCTAACTGGCTTAACTTACTTGCTCCCAACATTACCGTACTTACATTTTCATTTTTTAAACACCATGTAATTGCTAATACCGGAAGACTTAGTCCTAATTTTTTAGCAATTTTCTCCAACTTGGCTACTTTATCTAAATTTTCTTTAGTAACCACAGTATCTTTTAGCCAGTCCATACCTTCCATTACCAAACGGGTATCTTTTGGTTGGGCTTTTTGGTTGTATTTACCTGTCAACACACCGGATGCCAATGGCGACCAAATAGTTGTACCTAAACCAACTGTTTTGTAAATTTGGCTATACTCCACTTCTACTTTTTGTCTGTGCAGCATGTTATACTGAGGTTGTTCCATAGTAGGTCCTATTAAATTATACTGTTTAGCCACCATGTGTGCTTCCATAATTTCCTGAGCACTCCATTCAGATGTTCCCCAATACAAAATCTTACCTTGAGTAATTAAATTATGCATTGCCCAAACGGTTTCTTCAATAGGTGTATTTTTATCCGGACGATGACAGAAAAACAAATCTAAATAATCTACTTGTAGTCTTTCTAATGCCTGATGACAAGCTTCAAATACATGTTTTCTGCTCAATCCGTTTTGATTGGGTTTAGTGTTTTCTGTGCCTCTATATCCAAAAAAAACTTTACTGGAAACCACATAAGAATCTCTCTCCCATTTCATTTTTTTAAGAATCTTCCCCATTACTTTTTCAGATTCGCCACGAGCATAAATTTCTGCATTATCAAAAAAGTTAACACCATTATCGTAAGCCAGTTTCATTAAATCTTCAGCAATGTTATTTCCTATTTGCTTTCCAAAAGTTAACCAACTTCCTAATGATAGTTCACTCAATTGTAATCCTGACTTTCCTAATCTTCTGTATTCCATAATCTTAATTGTTTTTAAGGTTTTAAATTAATCTCCTACCATTACCGGAGTATTTTGCTTTGTATAATCGGCATAAGCTTTCATAATAGCTGAGAACATTAAATCTCCCATCAGTTTATAACCATCGGTAGTTAAGTGAATTTTATCTGTTTTTGCCAAGCCGTGTTTTTGCCAGGTTTTTATAGAGCCCAACCCTCCCATAACATGATACATATCCCACATGGCAGCGTTGTGTTTGGTTGCTAATCTAATCATAGCTAAACGAGCTTCTTCCACTCTTTTGTTAGGATACCTTCTTTTATAATAACTATCGTTATTAGTTACAAAAACAAAGTTAGTAGTTGGGGCTACCGATTTAATCCAATCCACTAAAGTATCATAATTATTTTCATAACAATTACCACAAAAACCGGGATCGTAAGCATCATTTATACCGATACAAAAAATTACTAAATCGGGTTTAATGGTTTGCAAATGTTGTTTAAAAAGTGTTGCTCTTAAATAGCTTGATGTGCTTGCTCCATTTACTCCAATTGAGTGATAAACCACTCCCGGATCATCATTATCTAAGCTTATTCCATACAACTCAAAAGGTTGCGAAGCAGAGTCGTTTTTATAAATGGTAAAGTCAATCTCTTTTTTATAATCGGCAAAAACAAACTCGGTATAACCAATGCTATCGTTTACAATTATAGCAACACAAGTGTCCTTAGTAAGTTCTATACAATAACCCAAACTATCTTGATTATGAAAAATTTTGATGCGTTTAAAGTCATAATCAGGAGTATTATCTCCTCTAAACTGTATGGTGAAAGAAGCCAAGCTATCAGCTGTTGTTGCCGTAATTCCTGAAACACCCCAAGTAGCATAATGTTTACTTACAGAGTTTCTAAACCCTTCCCATTCTCCTGTATAGTTGACTTCATAATAATAAGGATTATTGGTTTTAGCTAATTTAAATGGAAACAAAAAACCTCTGCCACCATTAAGATTAGGAGATATACTATGAAAATTCTTTCTTAGTTGGTCGGACCAAATATCCGCCTGAATATGAGAACCACCCATTTGCATAATGTTCACCTTTCCTTTTCCTTCAAACATTAGCGTATCTAACTTTGCATAAAAATTATCTAAGTTAGCATCGGCATGATAAAAATGTAAATAATTAGAATCGTATTGTATGAAATCATGTTGCGGCAATATGTGTGGATTTTCTTGAGCAACAACAATTTGTTGAAATAACAACATGCTAAAAAAAGTCCCTAAAATTTTATAAATCATCTACTAAACGTATTTAAAAACAAAAATACCAAAGAAAACAAGTCAATTTTGGTGGAATGCCATTAGGTTTTTAACAATGTGAGTTGGTTATTTAATTTAAACCCAATCTCCATTACATCTTAACACTTGCTCTATTATATCTCTTACACAACCTTCTCCTCCATTTCTATCTGAAATATAGTCTGAAATATTTTTGATTTCTATGGCTGCATTTTTAGGACAAGTTGCCACACCACATTGTTGCATTACTT
>CAMPHX010000421.1 GCA_946886085.1 uncultured Flavobacteriales bacterium
GGTATAAGGAAAATCAAATTGTAGTTTTAAATCATCAAAAATGGTGTCTCCCGATTCAATTTTAGCAGCGTGCTCAGGGAATGGTACAAAATCTAATTTCACATTAAATTTATAGGCTACCATTTCTGCTACTTCTTTTAAACTTAAATGGTCATTTCCGCCAATATTATAAATTTGATTATTGCTTTTTGTGTGTGGAATGGTTGCTAAAATAACATTTATGATATCTTCTATATGGGTAAAAGTCCTTTTCTGATTACCTTCGCCATAAATGCTGATATTTTCTCCCTGTTGAGCTTTAGCTAAGAAAAAACCGGTAGTTCCATAAGAGTACGCACCATCAAAAGCGTTTCCGTAAGGCACACAAATTCTAAAAATAGTATAGTTTATTCCTGCGTGTTCTTGGTAAAAAGCTAATAATTGTTCTCCGTTTATTTTTGTTTGAGCATAAGGTGTAAGGGCTTTTTGTTGGTCGTTTTCTTTTAAAAAGACATTGCGCTGTCCTTTGTAAACCAATCGGGTAGAAGGGAAGATGATTTTTGCTGTTGAGTTACTTTGTTGGTGGTGTTGCAAAATATTCAGTAACCCCAATTCATTAACAGATTTCATGACTATATAATCTGATATTTTGGTAGAAGTTCCGGTAATAGCTGCAAAAACAAAGATATAATCTACATTAAAATCGAGCTGGACTAACGTTTCAGGTTTACAAATATCTACCTGAATGTAGTTATTGTAATTATCTATAGAATTAGAAGCTCTACCAGTAGGAATAAAAGTGATGTTATTTGCTTTTAAAGCTTTTGCTAAATGTCTTCCTAAATAGCCGTTGGCTCCAAAAATAATGGCTTTTTGCATCTGTTTTCTTTTAAGGAGTAAAAATAAGGAAATCTGTTAGGTAGAGCTAATGAATGGTTCTTATTTTTCTATAGTTTCTAGTAGTGTACATCCCACCATTATATGTTAGCTTGTAGCTACATATTTCGTCTTTCTAAAACCTACCTCAACAAACTCACTATACCTTTTTCAGTAACTGTTTCTCCTGTTTTGGTTTTGTAAGAAACAATATAAAAATAAGTACCCTCAGATGCTTTGTTTCCCGATGATGCAACTCCATCCCAAAGTAATAGTTCAGGTGTTGTTTCATTATTTATATATTCATACATCTTTTCTCCCCATCTATTATAAATAATTACTTCTATTGTTGAGATTAATTCAGCATCAATTATTTGTACACTAAATACATCATTATGTCCATCATTATTGGGTGTAAATACGTTTGGAATTATTAATCCAATATTTCCTTCCACTACAAATGTAAAACAGGTAGTGTCTGCACAATGGGGCTGATTATTATAAGCTACTAAACAAACAGGGTAAGAACCACCATTTATAAAGGTGTAAGTTAAATGTTGGGAGTAAAAAGTATCGTTAGGCAATAGCCATATAAACTGATTAGCGTTGTTGCTGATGTTAGTTAATGTTACTGTTAAAGGAGCTTTACCTTGTGTTGGGTTTCTGATAAATGCTGCTTGCACATTGTTTGTATATCCCACAGCAACGGTATCATAAAAAGAACAATTATTTAAAGTGCTTTCTACTATATAGACTCCTTCTACTAACTGGTTAAACGTTCCTGAGCTGTTACTACTTAGTAAATTAAAGTTATTATCATAAAGGGTGAAATTATAATTGGCATTGGTGTTATAGTGTACAGTTATACTACCTGTTGCATTACCGCAAACAGTTGGTGTAGTGGTAATGCTATCTATGGGTTGAGTTACCCAAATTTTAACGTGTTCTGTTTTTACGCAACCGCTATCGTTTTTTATGGTAACAATATAGGTAGTATTTTGTGGTGGGCTTGCCATAGGGTTGGCAATACTGGTATCATTTAAACCTCCAAAAGCCCCAAACCAACTGTATTGGCTACCTCCTGTAGCATTCAATTGTACGCTATCTCCCAAGCAAATAGTATCTTGTAGTGCTGTTGCTGTGGTGCTAAAGGTGTCGCAGGGGATGGTGTAAGTGAGGAAGAAAGCGATTTTCATATTAACAGATTCTGGACTAAGATTTGGATACAAAGTGTCAGTTATTCTAAAATTAAATGAAGTAGTATTATTGGTTAAGTAAGAAGATATGTCTGCTAAACCATCAGCACCATCAACAAGATTATTTGGGGTATCGTCTTGTAGTCCAAGCAATGTATTATTTTGGTAATAAAAAGAGCCTTTTACACCTGCACTATTAAAGTTAGCACTATTACTGTCAGAAGAAGATAGCTTTCCTATAAATATAGTATTGATACTGACTGATGAATTTTGGTTGTATGCAAAAGATGGTCCTATTCTATCAGTGTATACAGCAAAACCTACAGAAGAGTTTACATCTATAGGATTAATATTGCTAACTGTATAAAACTCATCACCTATTAATTTCTGATTATTAATAATAATACTACAAGCACTTTTCGCCAAAATTGGATTTTCATAAACAATATATAAA